>JAEUWI010000017.1:24254-126025 GCA_016791475.1 Candidatus Hydrogenedentota bacterium | reverse complement strand
CTGGATCGCGTTTGCAGTATCTCCTATGTCACCCCTTGCGGGATTAGTCAATCCTCGTTCCCTATCCCAGGACTCGCTTCGCTCGCCCCTGGGCTACGATATGCCGTCCCTGCGGGACTAAAATCAACGTGACCTTACATTCAATCCACCGCGGCCCCTTTCAGGGGCCTTCCTCATACCACCGGTTCTACCGGTGGTTACTGATTTCCGTGGCATTCCATCCCAAAAGTCGCCGCCACTGCGGGATGCGTCACCTTCCCGTCACAGGTATTCAAACCAAGCGCGAGGGCCGGATCCTTTGCGATGGCCTTTTCAACGCCCTGGTCGGCGAGCACGAGACCGTAGTTCAGCGTCGCGTTGGTCAGGGCGTAAGTCGCCGTCTTCGGTACTGCCCCGGGCATGTTGGCAACGCAGTAATGGACCACGTCGTGGACGATAAACGTGGGGTCCTGGTGCGTGGTGGGGCGGGAGGTTTCGCAGCAGCCGCCCTGGTCGATGGCGATGTCCACAATCGCGGAGCCGGGGCGCATCTCGCGGATGAGTTTCTTGCTGATGAGCTTCGGCGCGAGCGCCCCAGGGCGGAGGGCCGCCGTGATGACGAGATCGGCCTGCACCACCTCCTCGGCGATGTTGGCCGTATTGGCCATGACGGTGGTGACGTGCCCGCCCATGATGTCGTGGATGTAGCGGAGGCGCGCGGGATTGATGTCGAGGATAGACACCTGAGCCCCCATGCCCACCGCCACCTGGCAGGCGTTGCACCCGGCGATGCCCGCGCCCAGGATAACCACACTGGCGGGGCGCACCCCGGAAACGCCGCTGAGGAGCATGCCCTGGCCGCCGGAGCCCGCTTCAAGGCAATGGGCGCCTTTTTGCACGGAAAGTCGCCCGGCCACTTCGCTCATGGGGATCAGGAGTGGGAGAGAGCCGTCTTCCAGTTGAATGGTCTCATACCCAATCGCCGTGACCTTCTTCTTCAGCAGGGCGCGGGTGAGGGCTTCGTTCGATGCGAGGTGGAGATAGGTGTAAATGATTTGACCCGCGCGCATCCAGTCGAGTTCGGGGCCGAGGGGCTCTTTCACCTTGACGATCATATCCGCGCGCGCCCAGATGGCGGCCGCACTCCTCACAAGGCGTGCCCCAGCCTTTCGATAGGCCCCATCGTCGATGCCGCTGCCCCGTCCCGCTCCGTGCTCCACCAGTACCGTGTGTCCGTGCTGCACGAAAGCGGCCACGCCGGAGGGGACCAGGGCCACACGATTTTCGTTGGATTTTATCTCCCTTGGAACACCGATGATCATGGGTGTGCTGCCTTTCGTCTCGTGATTGTTTTCCTTCGCGGCCTGCTAGCCCGCGCTTTGAAAAAACTGGACCAGTTCGGCGGCCAGGACGATGACCCAGACGACGATACTGATTCCCGCCGCCGCCGCCGCGATATCCTTGATGGCGCCGATGCGTTTGTCCTCCCGTGGCTCGATGAAGTCGCAGAGGGCCTCCGTGGTCGTGTTGAACATTTCGGCGATGAGCATCAGGGCCGTGGCCACGAAGACGATGAGGAAATCGACCCACTGATACAGGTAGCCGAAGAGGCCGAGGACGGCCAGGGAGAGGCCGAGTTTCCAGGCGACGCTGAAGTCGTAAAATACGGCATAGCGCAGGCCGGACACGCAGACCCGTAACTTTCGGATGGGGCTATAGCCGTGTTCGCCCGTGCCCAGAAACTTGTTTCGCATAGGAGGCCTCACATCGCGTAATTGCGTTCCAGTAGATTCTGCGCGACCCGCATTCGCGGGTCAAGTTGACCGGGAAATTTCTCCGCCCGCCCGGGCTTCGCGCGTTGTCTCCTTTTTCACCGGGGCGTGCGTATACTATAATGACGATTCAGGCGTTGTTCGCCTCCATTACAGGGCGACGCCCGGTCGGAGAGGGAAGAGGTTCATGCAGCAAAACAGTGGTTTTACGTTGATCGAACTCATTCTGGTGACCGTTATCATCGGCATACTGGCGGGCATGGTCGTGGTCACCTTTGGCGGGCGCGTCCAGGAGTCCCAGGTCCGTGCGGCCAAGGGCGACATCGCCAATTATTCGACCGCCGTGAGTCTTTACGCCCTGGATCACAACGACACCTACCCGGCCACCTTGGAGGGGTTGATGGTCAGTGGCGGAGCCGATCGGAACTATCTGAAAGAGTTTCGACCGGATCCCTGGGGCAATCCCTACAATTACAAGCCGGCCACCAGCGCCAAGCTGGCGGACTTTTCGATATGGTCATCGGGTCCCGACGGCGTTTCGGGCAACGAAGATGACGTGACCAGCACTTCCGCGACGGAGTGACCATGGGCTCGCCGAACGCCAGGCAGGGCGGCTTCACGTTCATTGAGATGATCGTGGTGATGACCGCGCTCGCGATTCTCACGGCGGTTGTCGTTCCCGTCTACGGCAAGTCCATCAGCGCAATGAAAGCCCGGACCGCCCGGGGAGACTTCGTGGCCGTGCTCCTCTTTGCCCAGGAGTTGGCGGTCCGGGAATCCCGGGAGATCCGACTCTGCCTGGATGAGGACGAAGGCACGTACTGGGTCGAGGGCTGGGTCTCGGGCTTCGGTGAGGACAAGCGGTTCGAGCCGTTGGTCGATGGGGCCCAGTCCGGCGTCCGCCAGTTCCCCGAATCGATCGAATTGGCGCGGGTGCGCGCGCGGGAAGATAGAAAGCGCGATGTCCATTTCATCGCCTGTTTCCCCAATGGCGCCTGTGATCGGGCCCAGCTCACGCTGAAGCGGGACGGGCGGGGCGAAGCGGACATTAGCATCGCCACAACCGGTAGCCTCGGCGGGGTGGAGGTGGGCACGTGAGACGCACCCGGGGCTATATCCTGGTGGAAGCGGTTACCGCGATGGCGGTGTTGAGCATCACGGCGCTGACCGTGCAGCGCGCCGTGCATACGGCGGTGCTGGCCCGGGGCCTGGCCCAGGACTACACGACGGCCCAGTTTCTTCTGGAGCGCATCGCGGCGGATCAGTCGCTCCAACCGCGGATTGCCGTTGGGGAAGAGCACGTCGGCGCCTTTCCAACACCCCATGATCGCTTTTCCTATCGATGGTCTCTGGAGAAAGTAGACGTTCCAATACCGGAACTCCCTCCCGGCCTGGCGCCAGCGCAGCGGACCGCTCTGAGCTCGGGACTGCTGACTCACATGGGCAGACTGCGCATCGAGGTGCACTGGAATCGGGGTGGCGAACCATTTTCCGCCATTGGAGAAACCCTCCTGGGCCCGGATCGGATTTGGATTGATCCGCAGGCGTCCCCGCCATGAGGATCACGCGCCAATCCAGGTCGGGCTTCACCCTGACGGAAGTACTCGTCGCTTCCATGCTGCTTTCCATCGTGATGACGGCGGTGTACACGCTGTTCTTTTCGGTGATCTCCACGTGGCGCTCGGAAGACAGCGACGAGGGACTCCACCGGCGCGCCCGCAGCCTGCTTGCCCTTCTGGAGCGGGACTATGGCAATCTGCACGCGGGCGGGAGCTACCTGTTCGCGGGGGAGAAGGACGAATTAACTTTGTATGTCGTAGCGCCTCCCATGGATGTGGAAGCGGGCGAGGGACGTCGTCTGATGCGGGTCCGCTATCGCTTTGACGCGGAGCAAGGCACCGTAACTCGGGCCGAAGCCGAGGTGGACGGCATGCTGCCCTCCACCGTCAACGCCGCCGGCGCCGGCGCGCCGATCGCGAGTCGAGTCCAAGTCGGGGAAGAGGCCGCTTTCGTCCTGGCGACGGGGGTGACGAAGTTTCAGATGAAGTACCTTTGGATTCAGCGTCCGGAGGGCGCCTACTGGCGGAGCAAGCCGGAGGCCGTGGTTCCCGTTTCACTGAATTATCATCGGTCCGGCTGGGGGCTGCCGCAGGCGCTGGAGGTGAATCTGACCTTGGCGGGAAGTGAACCGTCCCGGTCCCCGGTGGACGTTTCCGCGCGCTATCCCACCCGGGGTTTGAACCGCCAGCGGGATGCCTGGGAGCTGGCCCGCATGATGGAGAGCGGGCAATGAATCGCGCGCGCGAAGGATTCGTGCTCGTCAGCGTGCTCTGGGTTGTGGCGCTCCTGACGGTGATTACCCTTTCCTATCACCATAGGGCGCGGCTCGAAGTCCAGGCATCGCGCTACAGCCTGGATTCGAGCCAGGCGATGCTGGCGGCCCGCGGCGCGGTGGAGCGGGGTATTCTGGATTTGCGAAACAAATCTCTGCTTGATCAACTGGCCGCCCGCCCCGGCATGCCCGAAGGGGCCCCCCTGGTGTCGCTGGGGCAGCCCTGGGCGCGGGGCGGCGAACTCTACGGTGAGGATGGGCTGCTGGAGGCCGGGGAGACTTTTCGCGAAGATTCCGTGGGCTACACGATTAAAGATCTCGAGCGTTTCGTGAACATCAACACCGCCCCGGAGGCCGTGTTGGAAAAACTGCCGGGCATCAGCCGACCCGTGGCCCGCCAGATACAATTTCGCCGCAGTGGCGCGGATGACGCCGGGGCGCCATCCGGGGCCGGTCGCGTGTCTTTCCAGGATATCGCGGAGCTCAGGGGCTTACGCGGCATCAGCGACGAGGACTGGCTCGGCGGCGGGCGCGACGGGGCACTGCGGGACCTGATAACGACCTTTGGCGATGGCCGGGTCAACGTGAACACGGCGTCTCGTGACGTGCTCCGCGTATTGCCGGATGTCGACGAGAAGGCCGTGGAGGCGCTCGTGGCGGTGCGCAACGGGACCGATGGCCAGGCGGGGACGGCGGATGATCGGGGCTGGAGTGACTGGGATTCCTTTGCCACCGAGACGGGTATTCAAGGAGGGGCCCTCCAGTCCCTCAAGCAACTTTGCAAGTTCGATTCATCCTACTTTAAGATCGAAGGGGTGGCGACCCGGCGCGGGGGCAGGATCCGGTCGGCCTGTGCCGCGGTGGTTCACGTCACCGGTGAATCCGGTGTCGCAACGCTTATTTCCTGGACGGAGGAACCCCTTGGCGCGCAGTGAGTCAACCATCAGCGTTCTTCAACTCGAAGAGCACGCCGCGCGGCACGCGCGTTTCGCGGCGGATGAGGGCCTGCCCCGCCTTGAGCGGTCTTGCGCCTCCGAAATTCGGGACAAGGCGGCCCTGGTCGCCTTTGCCGGCGATTCGGAGTTGCCCAATCGGGACTTCGTCACAATCATCCCGCGCCATCAGGCCACCCTCAGAATTCTTACGCTGCCGTCGCGCGATCCCGCCGAAATTGCCTCCATGGTTTCCCTGGCCTCGGAAGAACTCGCCCCCTATCCCCGAGAGCAGCTTGTGGTGCGGCATCGCATCCTGGGCGCGATCGACACCGGGGAGTCGCGGGTGCTGGTGGCGCTGGTCCATCGGGACGTCATCGAGCAGCATGTGGAACGGCTTGGCGCGGCCGGCCTGGAGCCACGACACATATTTCTCAGTACCGCCTGCCTCCACGCCGCGGCATGCGCCTCGCCCGATGCGCCCGCCGGTTCCTATGCGCTCGCCTGCGTCTCCCCGGACGCCCTGGAGGTGCTCGTCATCCACCATGGCCTTCTGGCCTTCAGCCGGGGTGTGGCCCACCACGGCCCCTGGAACCTGGACGAGGCCGGCGACCGTGATGCGCTGGGCTACGAGATTCGCGACGCCCTGGCGGCCTGGCGCCGCGAGTCCGACACAGGCGAGGCCCTCGATCAGCTCTACGTGGTGGGAGACGGACTCGACGGTGATGCGCTGGCCACCACATTGAGTCCGGTCACCGGAAAGTCCTGTCGTCCCGCGCAGTTCCTTGCGGTATTCCCAGGAAATCGCCCGAATCAGGCGGGGGGGCCGGAAGACGCCGTCATTGCTTGCGGCGCGGCGTTGTGTGCGTGGGGTCGGGCCTCCCTGTCTTTCGATTTTCTCCCGCCCGCCATCGCGCAGTCGCGATCCGTGCGCGAGGTCCAGGCGGGAGTGCGCCGCGTTGCGGTCCTCGCGTGCGTGGTGCTGGGCCTGGCGCTGGCGGCCTTCGGCCAGTCGGTTTACCAGCGTCTGGCGCTCATCCATGAGCTTCGCGCACAGTTGGAATCCCTTTCGCCCGGTGAGGAGGATACAGCGGCGAGGCAGCGTGGGCTTCAGGCCATCGCGCGGCAACTGGAGCAGGGCGGGAACTTTCTGGCCCTGCTGGCCGCCGTGGCCGAGGCGGCTCCGGAAGAGGGACTTAACATCACGCGGGTGGAGTATGACCGGGAGACCGGCATGAACGTCTGGGGCCGCGCGCGCACGAAAGACCTGGTGCTCGGCGATTTCCTCGGTCGCTTGAGACAGATGGGCGAGGGCAGCCTGGCTCAACTGGCCCAGGCCCACAGCCAGTACGAGACGGCGGGCGAGGAACGGGGCCAGCAGATTGTGAATTACCATATCGCCATACCGGCGCTTTCCGAGGAGCCGTCCCGTGACGTTTCTTCACCGGCTCGTTGATGCGTGGTCGCGGCGCACCCCGCGCGAGCGCCGCCTGGCCGTGGCGGTGGCCGCTCTTGGGTGCGTCCTGAGCGGTGCGCTGGCGTGGAAAGCCGCCGCCGGGCTGCTGGACCGTCTGGATCGCGAAATAGGCCAATTGAGCAATGAGATCCTCAATGCTTCCCACCAGCAAGCGATTCGAGGGCGGGTTGAGGCGCGTTTCGCGCAGGTGGCCAACCAGCATTCCAGCGCCTGGACAGCGTCGGAGATCCGGGACCGGCTGCGCCAGGAGATTTATCGGCTGAGCAATCTGGAACCTCCGGCGCTCGATGCCGCGGGGATCCCCGCGAGCACGAACAACGAAAGCGGCTTTCTCGTGGAGGTGCCCGAGTTGGGCGCCGGGCGCTTGATCGACGGGGGCGAAGGCTATCGGGAGTATCAGATTGAGTTCTCCATTCCGCCGGTGCCCGTTCAGGACCTGACCGCCTATCTGGAGCGCCTGCTGGAGAGCCCCCAATCCCTGCGGATTGACCGTATCGACCTGCGCCGAGATCCGGGGCGCAGCGTATTCGCCTCCGATTTGGTCATCACCCGAACGGTGGTGGACGATCCGGGGGGCCTCGGTGCGACGGATGTGGTACTCAAGCCCGACGAATGGCGTTGTGACGGATGCACCGCGCAACTTGAGGAGCACCCGGGCGCGGAAACCGTGCTCGTGTTGACGGGCGGAAGCGGTGGGGGGAAGGCCACCCTGCCGCAGACGCTTCCCGCGCCCGGTCGTATCGACGTGGCGCTCGATCTCGCCTCAACGTCGGCGGGGCAACTCGGCGTGGCGGTCGATGGCGGGCCCCTGCCCGGCACGGGCGAAACGGCGCTGAAGGACGACGGACATTTCTATCGCTATCGTTTCCAGCTTGCCTTGCCGGCCGCTTCGGGCGGGCGTGCGGCGGTGTCGCTTCCCGTGCTCACCTGGACCCGGCCCGAAGGCGTCCTGCGAATCCGGCGCATGCGGGTGACGCCCGCGTCAGGGGGTGACCATGGTCGCTAAGCTGACCCGCGTGACCCTCGCCCTGTGCGCGCTCATCGTGCTGCGAATACTCTTTCAGTCTTTCGCGAACCCCATGGACGAAATTCGCGCCGATCTCGCGCGGGAGCTGGCCCAGGCCCCAGCGGGACTCGGGAGCGGGGGCGAAGGCCAGGACTTCGCCGCACTGCAGAACCGCATCGCCCGGCGCGCGTCGCTCTGGCGGGAACTGATTGCCGCGCCCGCCGAGCCGCAGAAAGCGCCCGAGGCCCCCGCGGGGCCCAAAGCGCCGAATCTAGCGGAACGATTGAAGGAGGTGTCAATAGGGCGGGGCCAGATCGGGACAAACAAGATTCGCGTTCATACGCCCGAAGCGCCCGATGGCCAGTGGATGGCGATTGGCGCGGCGATCAACGGGTGCACGCTGGAATCCTTCACGCGGGACGAGGCGATCTTCACGTATGATTGGAAAGCGGGCGGTAAGAAGTTGTCCATCGCCCTGCCGCGCCCCTGATTGCGCGGGTCGGATATTTGTGTTCCGGCCCCTGTGCCCATGTGTGTTAGAATCCCGAATCGAATCGGGTGGTTGGAGCGAGCCGGAATCGACCGTCGGGAGAGTGGCTCTTTGGTTGTGGAATCCCTATGAGTGTGATGCGCATTCGAATCGCGATGTGGGTGCTTGTTGGCGCGTTGTCTTGCGTCGGCGGGATTTCGGCCCAGGAACAATCCCCCACATCGCCCCGCCCGCGTCCGGGCATCCCCCTGGATGAGAATCTGGTGGAGACAGGCGCCACTCGTCCGGATGACGAATCAACCTCGCGGTTCGGCAACGATGGGGGCCGCTTCGGCTCGACACGGGATAAGAACTCCACCAGGGACGCGCAGCAGGACGGAAAGACGCCTGCAATTCGCCACACCCGCGAGAGCGAGACGGAGGTCCAGCCCGCGCCAGGAAAACGGGTGGTCACCGGACGAGCCCAAGCCGAGAAAGCCGCGCCGCGGGGGATCGTGAGCGGCGGCCCGAGCGCCACGCCGGCCAGTGGGGTTGCCCCCGAGGAGCTTTCGAGGCCGAAGGTCCCCGCAGGCAACCCGGCCGAACCCGCCACCGCCTTCGAACCCATCCTGGAACGCGAAGTCGAGTACGGGCCACTGCCCGAGGGCGGCGAAGTTCTGCTGGACCTGATGGGCCCCAAGACGGTTCCCGAATTCATGGAGGACATCCGAGTCGCCACGCTCTGGAACATCCTGATTTCGGAAGAAGTCCGGGAGAAGACCCTCGAGTTCTGGATCACCGAAGCGACGCCGCAGCAGGCCATGGAAATCCTTAAGTTCCACGATATTTACTACGAGTACGATCCTGAATCGAAGTATCTCTACATCATGTCCGTGGAAGAGTGGCAGCGCAAGCAGTTCGGCAAGGTCGAAGAACACAAGTTCGTCCTCGAGCACGCGGAGAACGCCACCATCGAGCCCCTGTTGGCGGCGATGCTTTCAAGCGCGGGAAGGCTCGTGGCGGATGCGCGGACGCGTCACATCTACGTGTGGGACACCCCGGACAACCTGGCGCTGATGGAAAAGGCGGTGGCCGAGCTGGACGTGCCCCTGCAGAAGCGTGAATATAAGGTTTCCTTCGCCGAATTCGCCGATCTGGAGGCGGCCTTCACATCCATGCTCAGCCCGGCCGGCAGCCTGCTCCCCGACAGCCGTACCAACACGATCATCGTCTGGGATCAGTCCAACGTCCTGGAGCGCATGGACGGAGCGCTCGAATCACTGGATGTGCCTGTGGCGTCGAAGACCTTCTATATGAACCATGTTCATGCGGACGATATGCTGGATTATCTCGAAGTGATGGTTTCCGATCGGGGCGTCATCCAGGTGGACCCCCGTTACAACGCGATTATCGTGAGCGATCTTCCGGGGCGTCTGGAGAAGATCGCGGAAACGCTTAAGACGCTGGATCAGGCCCTCGATACGCGTACCTGGGTCATCGACTATGCCGATCTGGAGTTCCTCGCGGAGCAGATCGAATCTAAGATCCCGGCGGAAATGGGGGAGATTGTGGTGCAGGAAGACGTGCACCAGATCACCGTTACCGGTATACCTTCGCGTCTGGACGAGATCGACAAGCTTATCACCGCGTGGGACGTGCAGCGTAAGCAAGTGCAGATCGAGGCCTTTATCGTGGAAGTGGGCAGCGATGTGGAGCGCGAGTTCAATATCAACTGGTCCTACTTCGGCTCGAATGGTCAGTCGCCCATCTTCTACGATGGCGGCGACGGCTTCAATCCCGAAGGGGGCAACCTGAATATCGGCCAATTGCCTTACACCGTGCCGCTCTATGGCGCGCTGGAGCTTGACGACAACGGCCAGATTGTGCGGCCGATTGTGACCAATACGGAAGGGGAGAACGTCATCGATCGGGTGGCGGGCAACAACCTCGCCGTCACGCTTGAATATCTCGATAAGCAGAACAAGGCGACCGTACTTTCGTCGCCCCGAGTCGCCGTGCAGGACGGCGAAGAAGCCTCCTTCGAAAACAAGACCGAAGTGCCCTTCGTCTCCGCCACGACATTCTTCAGCAGCAACTCCCTGAACAATTTCGGGAACACGAACAACACGAACCGCGTCGAGTTTATCGATGTGGGCACCATACTCCGGGTGCTGCCGCGCATTACCACGAAGGACAATATCCTCCTCGATATCAGCGCGGAGGACAGCACCTTTGTCGAAGTGCGCGTGCTGGCGAACGATCAGGAGTCCACCGTGCCGCAGAAGACCCTGCGCAAGGCCGAGACCCAGTTGCGCATTCAGTCGGGCGACACCGTGGTGCTTGGTGGCCTCCGCCGCGATCGCTCGGGAAAAACCGAGACCCGCACGCCCATCCTGGGTGACCTCCCGGGCATCGGGCGCATTTTCCGCTATCCCAACAAGAAATCCGAGAAGAGTTCGCTGCTCATCTTTATCACCCCCACCATCGTGGACGAGTTTACCGATCCCCAGGCGTCTATCCTGGCCTCGGTCGAAGAGTCCATCGCCGAAGAGCACCGCCACAACCAGAAAGACCTCTGGGGCCGGATCGCGGACACCGTTTCTAAAAAGGAAAATGAATTGATCATCGCCGTCGGTCAGAGTGGCGACATGCGGGTCGAAGGAGAACGGGCAACCGTGGAAGACCTGCGCACCCTCTTCGCAGAGGCCCCTGCGGATGTCACGGTGGTACTGCGCCGCCATCCCCGTGCGCCCGCCGAAATCACCACCGCAATCCGGGAACTCGCCCTTGAAATGGAGCGAAAGCTGGAAGACGATGACAACTTCATCCCCCTCGTGCCCCGCTATCCGGAGGAAACGAAGGAGTCAAACCTGGTCGGTGCAACGCCATAGGAAGGGTGGAGAATCCCCCCCTTTTTTCACCATAGAAATACACGTGATATCACGGGAGATTCCAGAAGAGCGAATCGGCTTACCACCAAATGCAACGCGCCCGGTATCTCCGAAGAGGTACCGGGCGCTGAATGTTTTCTACGTATCGGATTCCGCGGTTCAGGAACCGGAAGCGGCCAGAGCGGCCTTGCGGCTGCCACGGGGATACTTGGTGAACTTGCCGGCCTTGATGTAGCGCGCGCAAACCTTCACCTTGTGTACCCGGCCATTCTCATCGACCACGCGGATCGTCTGAAGATTCGGCTTCCAGCGGCGCTTGGAGATGCCGGTCACGTTAAGACCGATACCGCCGCCCTTCTTCGCCTTACCGCGACGGACGACCGTGTTGCCCGTGTGGGGGCGCTTTCCGCTGTATTCACAAACTCGTGCCATTGTTTTCTCCTTCTTGAACATGCTCCGCAGGTCAGTCTCGCCCTCGAAGGCGCTGTGCTGAGCCCGGATGTTCATGCACTGCGTCACACAGCGCGGTTTCAATACTCGTAAGAGCCCGTGCAGGACACGGCATACCCTGCACAGACCTGCAACTTTCGTAAATGCGTTGGGATTACCCCAATGGGCGTGGTATACTGCGCCCATCAAACCGGCACACTATACCATATGGCCCGGGGGATTTCAAACCTCGCGCGGCCTTTCCCATCCTGTCTATTTCCAACACGATAAAGAGCGGCGCATGCGTTCCATTATACTGCTTTTAATTCTAATTCTGCCGATTGCAGGCTGTGTTCACACCCGGCAGGGCGCCACCCAGGCCGCGCTACCGCCCGGTGCGCCCCAGCTGGAATCCATCCTGAAAGATCTGCAGGCGCCGGACCGCCATTTCGCCAACCTGGCCAGCAATGGCGAAATTCGCATGCGTCTGCCCGGCGAAGCCGGCATCCAGCGCTTCACTCAGGGCCGCCTGCACTTCGTCGAGCCTGCGCAGTTTTTCGCCCAGGGCCGAAAAGGGGCCGTGGTCCGGATCTACTGTGAAGGGGGACGTTTTCTTCTCGAACTGCCCTCGGAAAAGACCTTCTACCATGGGGCGGAGGGTGACCACTTCGAAGACATCGCCCTGGATATCGCCCCGTCCCAAATCTTCCGTGAACTCTTCCTTATCGGCCTCCTCGATGGCATCGCTCCTGAACGCATCGTTCTGGAGTCCTACGATTCCGGGACAGCCCAGGCGGTGCTGGCGGTGCACGGCGAGGGGCGTCGCAGGAAGGTGGAGCGCAGGCTGGTCGTCGCGCAATTGCCCGAAGGATGGTGCGTGATGGAAAGCCAGCTCTTCGACGACCAGGAGTCCCTGATCGGCCGCACAACCTGCGAGGCCTACCAGCGGCTGGGGGGGATCATCCTGCCGACGCGGTCCACGGTGACCTTCCCGGCCTACGAGGCCGAGATGAGTTTCTACATGAGCCCGCCCTCGGTCAAAGTGAATCAGGCGACCCCACCCGCGATGGAAAGTATCGACGCGAAGCGGGCGGAGTTGCTGGCGGCGGGTTTCAATGAAGTCAATGGAACGAAACAGAAAGCAGGTGTGGAATGAAACTGGCCCTCAGCGATCTTAGCAAGGCCGAACTGGCGGAACGCCTTGGCCTGAAACCCTTCCAGGGACGCCAGCTCTTTCAATGGATCCACCAGAAGCGGGTCTTCGACTTTGCCGCCATGACCAACCTCTCCAAGGAACTGCGCGAACGACTGGAGGCCGAAGCCGTCGCCTCCCAGTTGGAGCTCGTGGAGATGCAGGTCTCCAAATTGACCGGCACGAAAAAAGCCCTCTTCCGCCTCCACGACGGCGAGACCATCGAGTCCGTGCTTATCCGCGATAGAAAGCGCGCCACCATCTGCGTGTCGTCGCAGGTGGGCTGCGCCCTCAAGTGCGACTTCTGCGCCACGGGCCTCGCCGGCTTCACGCGCAACCTCAGCCCCGGCGAGATCGCCGAGCAGGTCCTCTACATGCTCCGCGACGAAAATATAGAAGAGCGCACGCCCAACATCGTTTACATGGGCATGGGCGAGCCCATGCGCAACTACGACAACGTGACCGCCAGTATTCGACTGCTCATGGACGAAGACGGCGTGGGCATCGGCGCGCGCAAGATCACCGTCTCCACCGCGGGCGAAGTGAAAGAGATCGAGCGCTTCACCGGCGAAGACTGGCAGGTCCGCCTCAGCGTGTCGCTCCATGCCGCCAACAACGAACTCCGTTCCCGCCTCGTTCCCCTCAACCGCAAATACCCTTTGGAACGGCTCCATCAGGCCCTGCGCACCTACACCGAGCGCGCCGAGCGCCAACTGACCTTCGAATGGACCATGCTTAATGGCGTCAATGATACCCCCGAATGCGCCCGCGAACTCCTCGAATACTGCATGGGGATCAAAGTTTCCATCAACCTCATTCCCTGGAACCCTGTCTCCGGACTGCCCTACACACCCTCGCCCATGGCCGCCTGCCTGCGCTTCCAGAAGATTCTGGAGCACGGCGGACTTACCGTCACGGTCCGCCGCGAAAAAGGTCAGGACATCGATGCCGCCTGCGGCCAACTCAGAAGAACCCACGGGGCGGCGTAGCACGCACGGGGACGGTCCAGTGCCAGACCTCCGCCCCGCGAAAGCGCAGCCAACGGGAATCGTATTGTGGCTCCAGTCGGCGACGGGCCGATAGGACTTTTCTTTCACGGGACGGTCCCTTTTCGGTCCTTTGGGGTGTACAATTCCAGAAGCTGGAGGGCTGTATCGTGTATCGTCCGAGTCGATCCTTCGTAAAGATAAGCGTTCTCCTTGCGGCGTTGATGCTTGTGGCGCTCTGGCTCTTCCGAATCGAACTGCAGCTTGGCGTATCCATTCCTGTCGCCGCAGTGAGGTGCTATGTGGAGATAGAAAACCAATCGGATTCAGAGCTTTTTCTCAGCGTCAGCCACGTCAACGACGTTACCTTTGGCACCTATAGTGCGCGCCAGGAATATGGGCGGCGAGTGCGTGGCTGGGTCCGCCGAACGGAGAAGATTCTGGCGCCGGGCGAAAAATGGCTGGCATGCCTGTTGTCGGAGAACGAGACAACGACCGGCATGATTCAGGTCGTGGCCTGCACAAGACTCCGAGAAGACGAGGAGCAAAAGATCGCGATGTGCCTGCTTCCGTGGAGTGCGGCACACTTTCTGGGAAGAAGCCATGTGGGCGCACCGCCCCAATTTTCAGCATTGAAAATTGATGATGCGGACTTGGGGCCAGGCAACTTGAGCGAGATTAAGAAGATCAGTATCGAGGCGTTGCCTTAAATCGCGTTCCGGCCTGTGTAACCGGCGAGGCAGTACATTACTGGGAGCGGCCGCAAATGAATGCAAAATGGGTAGGCGTGTTTATCCTGCTGGCCATAGTGCTTTTAAGCATCGTTGGCGGCGTGATGGCGATTGGCGCCCGCTGGCGAGCCAACATCCGTACCGCCGTTAATGCCACCATCGAATGTGCGAACAGGACAGAATGTGGTCTTACTGCGAAGGTGGCGGGGGCGGAGAGCCTGATCGGGTTTACGCCGGAGCAGATTCAGTCGGTCGATTTTTCCAATCCATACCGAATTATTGTGAATACGGATTCGGCGACTTTCTATTTGTTCGAGTTCCACTCTTCGGAGTCAAGCGCCGCATACCGATTTGATCGCGTCGAAAAGCACCGATGGGTCGGCGCAGAGAAGGGGGGCTTGTATGAATGAGTTATCCGATGGACGGTGTCCAGTCAAGCGGATTCAATGGGACTCAGGCATTCCTGCCTGAGAGATGGGCTACCCTAAAGTAGCCGCTATTCCTCCCGCCTCATCACCGATTCCAAAAGCGCGGGACGGTCCCGAACGCGCGGCGTGCCTCGACGTGTCTCGTCGATCTTTTGAATGCGAAGCTTCATTCCCGCCGTCAGCGTGACTCTGCGTTCAGGACAGTCCCGTAGTTCCGCATTCACTGGGTTCCACAGTCGATTGTATAATGGCCCGGTCCGGCGGAGAACACATTCGATGCGTTTTCAGTCCTTCGCGGGAGCTCGGGCGTGATGCCCGGCGCACCGAGGTGCTGGGGGATGATGAGATCGGCAGTGGTGTTTGGTGGAATCGTTACTTCCAGCAGGAAATGTCCGGGACTCCGCTCCCATCGCACATCGATGCGGCCTCGGGGTCCGTCGAAGTAGCCTTCGGCGTGGGCAAGATCGCCCACGGGGTTCGGGGCGATGCGCAGGTGCTCGAACCCGACGCTGGTGTCGGCCTGGCGGATGCCTAGGAGATGGCCCTGGAACCATTCCTGTACCTGGCCGAACATGCAGTGGTTGAGGGATTCGCCGGGCTTGTCCCAACGCTCGGAGAGGGTCTTCAGGTTGTATTTACGCAGCATGACGCCATAGCCCGGCGGGTCCGTGCGATTGAGAATCTTGAACAGCACATCGGAGCGCCCGCCCTCGGCCAGGCTCTGGACGAGGAAGCGAAAACTTACTTCGCCGATGGTGGGCCGGTACGCCATAGACTCCACCGCCGCGACGAGGTTATTCAACACGGCGGGCCGATCCTCGTCGGGCACCAGTCGAAAGAAGAGCCCCACGGCCAGCGCGGTCTGGCTGCCGGTCGATACGGAGTGGGTGGCGCTGTCGTAATACGCGGCCAGGAAATCCCGCCTCACTTCATTCGCGAGGGCGTTGAATTCGTCGGCGACATCGGGTCTGTCAAGCTGCGTCGCCACCGTCGCCATGATGCGCGCGTCGTCGAAAAGCATGGCCGTCGCAGTCAGTTCCGGCGGCGTCAGTTGGGCGGGACCCACGTGGCCCTTCTCCGGGGTCCAGTCGTACCAGTCGCCCAGGCCGGCCTTGGCGAGCCCTTTCCCGTCTCGGGTGCTCGCGAGATAGCGGGTGTAGCGAAGCATGGTGTCAAACTGCCGCGCCAGGATCTCCCGGTCGCCGTACCAGCGATAGAGGAACCAGGGCAGTTGCACCGAGGCGCTGCCCCATTCAGCGGACTCAAAGAATCCGCCTTGGAAGCGCGTGTATTCCGGCGCGATGTCCGGTACCAGGCCATTGTCGAGCTGGGACTCGGTGGTGTCGCGGCATATCTTGCGGTACAGCGCCGCGATGTCGAAATGGTAGGCGATGGAAGGCCCCATCAGGTGGGATACTTCGAGCCAGCCGAGTTTTTCGCGGTGGGGACAGTCGGTGAGCACGCTCTGGAGGTTGCTGCGGACCGACCGGTTGATCATGGATTCGATATCGTTCAAGAGCGCGTTGTCGCACTGAAACGCACCCACGGGCCGCGCCGAACTGGTGACGAAGTCCGCGCCGATATCGAGCAATATCGGTCGCGCGCCAGGCTCGGTAACCTCCTCTGTTCGATCGGCGCCCGAGACAAAGAGGTACTGAAAGCCGAAGTAGGTAAAGCGCGGCGCAAAGAACTCTTCCCCACCGCCTTTCAGGGTGTAGGTGTAGGCGTGGCCCTTCCAGGGGGCATCGGGAAGTTCGGAAACCTGAATGGTGACGGATTGCCCCGCCGCGCCTTTCACCCTCAAGATCGGACGGGCGGAGAGATTCTCGCCCAGATCGACAACATACTCGCCGGGGCTCTTGCGCGTGACGGTCACCGGCTTCAGCGTGCGCGCCACCTTGACGGGCGGGAAGTCCTGTTCGCGCAGTACCCCGCCGGGCCCTTCCACCACGCGGACCGCTTTCCAAGTTGCGTCGTCGAAGTCCGCTGTACTCCAGCCGGATTGTTCAAGGCGCGCGTCATAGTCCTCGCCGCCGTAAATGCAACTGAAGGTGATGGGGCTCGGCGCGCTCCGCCAGGTCGCATCGGATTGGAAGGTGTCGGCGCTCCCGTCCTCGTACTCCACTTTCAACTGGAGCATGAGTTTGGGCTCGCCGAAGGAACCGGTGAACTTCGTGTAGCGTCCGCCGGTGACGTTGTACATGCCGTTGCCCAGCATGACGCCAAGGGCATTGGCGCCCGGTTTCAGCAGCGCCGTGACATCGAAAGGCACGTAGAGACAGGTCTTCCGGTAGTTGGTCCAGCCGGGGTCCAGGAAGTGGTCGCCGCATTTCTGCCCGTTCAGGTAAAGCTCGAATTGGCCCAGCCCGCAGACCCACGCGGTCGCCCGGACAGTTTTCTTGTCCCGGATCTCGAAGGGTTTGCGCAGCAGAGGCAGTTCCGTGCCCGCGCCCGCGATCCATTGGCCCGTCCACTCGACCGGTGTAGTCTCGGCGGCCGGGGCGAACTGGGTCAAAAGCATCAAAGCGAGAATGCATTTGAAAAGGGTGGACATGGGCGAAACCTCCAGACGATGTTTTCCCCCGGATTTAACAATGCTTGAGCGGCCGTTGAGTCAACCGCGACGCCGGGTCAGCAGACCTGGTGGCAGTCCAGATTCAGGAGTCCCGCGAGTTTTTTCAGCCGTGGGGCGATGTGTCCCGTCCCGATGGCCATGTGGTGGGCCGGACCCTGCTCCGCCCAGGCATTCACGAAGGCTTTCGCGCCCAGGCTGAATCGGTAGCGGCTGTTGGTGTTGCCAATCTGCAGCACGGGGCCGGGCACGCTTTCGCCCTCGGCGATCAGCAGCCGCGCGCTTCCGCCCCGACCCTGCACAATAGAGAGTAGCGTCACGGGGCCATGTTTCACCGTCATCTGGATGGACAGGCCCGTCCCGGGCTTGCCGTGATACACCGGCAGGGGCACCAGGGCAACGCGGCCCTCGGCGATGGCGGGGTGGGCCGGGCCGTCGTGGCCGAGCAGGACGATATCATCGTCGAAGTCCATGGCGTAGAATTCGGAGAAGCTGCCGCCGGTGCCAAAGAGGTCCATGATCTTCATGGCGAGGGCGTTCTTGATTTCGCACTCGCCGGCCACGGGCACGCCGTGCATGGTCAGGAGCGTATTGCCCGCAATGACGGAGGTGACGATGTTCTCGTACTCGTTCGCCGGTTGGCCTTCGTAGTAGTAGGCCATGGCGTCGAGGCGATTGTGCATGACGAGGGCGTCGAGCGCCACGGAGGTCCGGGCCGCCCGCTCCAGTTCTACGGCGTTGCACGCGGGCTCCACATCAAAATCCCGCTGGAACTGATCCAGCTTGCTTTGAATCGCCGCGCCGTCCGCCGCTTCACGGTGGCGTCGCAGTTCGCACATCTCCAGCAGTTCGAAGTGAACGCCAAAGTCCACGGCCAACTGGGTCATGTCGGAGTAAACATCGAGCATGCCGCAGTAATAATGGCCCAGCACGCCCACGCGCGCATTACGCAGTCGTGAGGCGACTTTCGCCGCGGCGACCCAGTCCAGGATTTCCGTCCACGCTTCCGGATCGTCGAGGGTGCCGGTCACCAGGTGGTAGTCGATGCCGGCCCGGTTGAAGACCGAGGCGATCTCCGGCGCGGAGCAGGCCTGGCAGTGGGCGAGCCACTCGCCCGTCATTTTGCCGCGATCACCCAGGGCGTTGAAGGACGCATAGTCGATAGCGCGCACGGGCTGCAGATTCAGCACCAGGACCGGCACTTTCGCGCGCTGCACCACAGGCAGCACCGTGGAACTGAGGGCATAGGTGGAGACGTAGAGGAGGATGATTTCCACGCCTTCGCGGGCGAGCATGTCGCCCACCTCGCGGGCCCGATCGGGATTATCCACTACGCCGGTATTCACGACATCGAGTTCGGAGTCCGCGCTCGTCAGGCGCTCGGCGATGCCGCGCTGATAGCCCTGGAGTCGCTCAAAGAGCCCTTCAAACTGGGCCCAGTAGGTGTCCAGACCAATTCCGTACAATCCAATTTTCATGGGGAAGTCCGCTCCCTGATCAGCCGGCCAGATAGTTGCCCACGCCGACCACGATGGTGGACAGCACCAGCACGGCGATACCCGTCGCCAGAGTGACCCGGGTCGGCCGCTGGGTGCCCTTCCACTCGCCAAAGAGGAGGCCCCAGGCATTGCTGAAGGCAATGATAAAGGCCATGTGGATGGTCCAGCTTGAAAAGTCGTAGGCGCCCATCATCGTGGTCGCCATGCCATAGAAGAAGAACTGTAGATACCAGGTGCAACCTGCGATGGCGGAGAAAAGGTAGTTCCACAGAATCGGTGCGTCTCCGGCATTTCCGTAGTCGCGGTAACTCTGGTTGCGAACATTCAGGTAGATGCACCACACCAGATTCGTGGTGAGGCCGCCGCCGAGGGACACAATGAGCACGGGCAGGTTGACGAAGGTGGGGGAGACGCCCGAAGCCAAAGCGGCATCGGAAATGGGTTTGCCCGCAGCGAAGGCAAAGGCCATGCAGGCGCTCATGACACCGGCGAACACCGCCACCCAGAGGCCATGGATCAGATTAAACTCGACGGCGCCTTCTTCCTTCTTGCCCAGGTCCACTTCACGTTCGCGGCGGATGCCGGCTCGGCCGCAGACGGCAATACCCGCCAGGCAGACGATCACACCGAAGAGGGTGGTGAGCCCGGACGAGGTGACGATGAGATCCATGAAGGTGCCGAGAAAAAGAGGTGGGATGACCGTACCGAAGGCGGCGCAGAAACCCAGCGCCACGGCGTAGCCCAGGGAGAGGCCCAGATAGCGCACGGACAGGCCGAAGGTGAGTCCGCCAATGCCCCACAGGAGGCCAAAGAGATAGGTGCGGAAGATCGCTCCGCCCGGCGCATTCAGTAGCGCGTCAAAGCCGGAAGGCGCCAGGATGGCCACGCCAATCAGGGGCGCAATGAGCCAACTGAAGATTCCCCCCACAAGCCAATAGGACTCCCATTGCCAGTTGCGCACCCGCGTATACGGGATATAAAAACTGGCGGCGGCAAGTCCGCCCACGGCGTGTAACAACACCCCTGATGCTGGATTCGGTTCCATCGTTCCCCATTTCCAACCCCGCGTAGTATGGCGCAATGAACGCGACCGTTACAAGGGGAAAAGTGAGCCGCCCGATCACACTAAACCCCAATGGGATTTTCGGAGTATCGAGCGGGGACTTTCCAGCCCCCGTATGGTGCAGGCCGAACCACGGACAAAGCAGGCACATTTTCTTATGATCAAGAGGAATACACCGATATGGTTGTGGTCATCGTCCCCCAATGACCTTCCCTACATGCCCCTGTCTATGGATAGGATGAGCTTCAGGATACGTGCGGCGTCGTGGAAGTCGTGCTTAATGAGTTTTGCCACCTTCGCATAAGCATGCGTCGATTTGACGAACAAGGCGAAAAAATACGGATCGACTTGCTCGGGGAGCAGTGGGCAGGTGAAGGGTGCTTCGACCACCTGGCCCGTAACCAGGTTCTCGAACAGGCGATGCTCTCCGTGTTCGTCGGTTGACCAATCTCGCGATAGGGTTCCGTCCGAGTACTTTCGTTGGAGGGACGTGCATGTTTCGATGTACGCGTCCACGGCAAGTTTGGCGTCCTGCGTGTGCGATAACACCAGCGATGTGTCGACAACCGGCATCACCGTAACCCAGTCAGTGGCTTGGTCTGATCCACTGCAAAACACGGAACACTCGGACATCGCCGTAGTGAGTTCGCCAATGATTCTCTGCGTGTCTGCGCTACGAAGTCTGGGGAATTGCAACACGAGGTGGTGGTCGGAGCTGAGTATTTCCCGAATCTTCGGGATTGATGGTATCTCCGTCCGACTCGCGCAGTTGATCCTGATCGGCTTCGTCATAGAGAGCCCGTGCTCCGACAGCTTGAAGTACAAATTCAATTATCAATTGACCCTTGCGGACTTCTCAAGTCGTACAGAAGGCGGGTATTTACGCGTAGTACTTCGCCCGTTCTTCTAAGGCCCGCTCGATCTGTTTGCGCTCGCGCTGAAGCTCGAGGCGCAGTTCTTCTTCGCTGGGGAGAAATTGCAAATACTGCGAAGCAAAGAGGTGGCGGCCTTCGCTCAGCACGGAGTATTTTGCCACGGCCTCGCTCTTGTCGGAGCATAGGATGAGGCCGATGGTCGGGTTGTCTCCGGGCGTCTTGAAGCGATCCTCGAAGAGGCGCACGTAGCCGTCCATCTGCCCCACATCGCGGTGGGTCAGTTTGCCGTTCTTCAGGTCGATGAGTAGAAAGCACTTGAGGATATAATTGTAAAACACGAGGTCGATGTAGAAATCCTCGCCGTCGAATCGGATGCGACGCTGGCGCGCGACGAAGGCGAAGCCTTTGCCCAACTCCAAGAGAAAGGATTGGAGGTTGTCGATGATAGCCTGTTCGACATCGCTCTCGTGGAGTTCCGGTTTGTCGGGCAGGCCGAGGAATTCGAGGACATAGGGGGACTTCAGCACGTCGGCGGCGTTGAGGGGTTCGCCGGGGAGGCGTTCGCGATTCTTGGAGTCCGTTCCCACCGTGCCGCGATGGGCGACGATGCGCTGGTAGTAGGCGGTGTGGATCTGGCGCTCGAGCTGGACCTTGCTCCAGCCGCATTCGGCGGCTTCGCGCTCGTAGAAGTCGCGCGCGGCGGGGTCGTCCACGCGCATCAGGGCGCGGTAGTGGGACCAGGAGAGTTCCGGTAGAAAACCGCTGCCGGATTTAGTACCCGACGGGTACCGAATTCCAGCGGGAGCCAATTCCCTCCCCGGATGGGAGAGTCTTGCATCAATGGCCAATTCGTCACCCGTCGGGTGACGAATTCTAGCCATCCGGTCCGGGTAGGCCTGGTAGAACAGGCGAAAATATTTCAGATTTGTGGTGGAGAAGCCCTTCCCATAGCGCTTCGTCAGGCGTTCCGAGAGGGTATCTATGACCTGCTGGCCGTACTCCGCGCGCTCGGCGCCGCCCTGGAGTTCGTTCACGATCTCCCGCCCGATGAGCCAATAGGCGGTGACCATGCCTGTGTTGACCGCCCGGACGATGTTTCTCCGCGCCTCTTCGAGGATCGTGACGATGCGGTCGAATAGGGCATCGGGTTGTGTCGTCGGGCCGGGTGGTTTTCGCTTGCCCATAGCTCGCCTCCCTTAGTTGGATTTCAGGTTGGCGGGGGTTGTTAGATTCGTGCCAGCCCCATGAGTATAGAGGTATGGGGTAGCTTGATCAATGGTCCGGCGCTACTCCGCCACGACAGAATTCGGCGACTGCCCCAGAAAGGTCCTCGGATTATCCCACGTCAGCTTCCGGATGGTGGCTTCGCTGTGGCCGCGTCGCTTGTGTTCGATGCGGGCTTTGGGGACGGCGAGGGGATCGCTGATGCTCCGGTCGCAGGCGGAGTTCACCCAGAGGCGTTCGGTGCCGTACATTTCGATGATGTCGGTGGCGCGCTGGCGGGTGCATTCAGCAGCGCGACAAAGCCGGAAGGCGCCAGGATGGCCACGCCAATCAGGGGCGCAATGAACCAACTGAAGATTCCCCCCACAAGCCCGTAGGACATACGGTATATTAAAACTGGCGGCGGCAAGTCCGCCCATGGCGTGTAACAACACCCCTGATGCTGGATTCGGTTCCATGGTTCCCCATTTCCAACCCTGAGTAGTATGGCGCAACGAATGCGGCGGTTACAAGGGGAAAAGTTCGCTCGTGTCGCAGAATCGAATCGCGGGACAGGGCTTTCTGATCCAATTTCATGAAAATGAGATGATTACATGACATCCTGCCTGTTTGGCCGCAAAAGAAACAGGTCTCCAGAAGTCGGACCGGTGTTTCGTGATTGAAACTTCAAGGCGAGTCCCCTGAAAGATCTGAGAGAATCTGTGAAGATCTGTGTGGAATCATTTTCGTTGTTCCATGCAAACAGGCGTGATGTGGCATTGTCCGACGAGAATGACTTCCCACGGAACTCCACAGATTCTCACAGATGGAACGCTTTAAGCATCCTGAATCAAGAGCATTTCAAGGTGCCATAGTGCGAGAAAGATCGAAAAGAGAATCAATCGGTGCAATCCGACACGCTTATTCGTGTGGATTTGTGTCCATTCGTGGTTCAGCGTTTTGAGCATCATACGGCCATGGTCGTAGAAGACTTGGATGGGAAAGCCCGGATGCGCGGGAGAAATTCTTGCGAAACGCCCCGCGATCGGCGCAGTCTAAAGGGTGACGCGGCCGACTGGACCGAGTGCCTGGGTGGAAGGCACACACACTGCTGCGGTGTGGCTCCGGCATGGACCGCGCATTCTTGGGGAATGACGCCATGCGCCTCGCTACCATCCTGTTTCTGGGAATCCTGACCTGTTTCGGGGCCGTTTCCGCGCCCCTTTCCGTGGATTCGCTTCGTTGCGAATATCTTAACGACCCGTTGGGGATCGACGTGCCCGCGCCACGCCTGAGCTGGGTACTTTCCTCTGCAGCGCGGGGCGCGCACCAGTCGGCCTGGCAGGTGCTCGTGGCGTCCACGCCGGATCTGCTTGCACGGGATCAGGGCGACCTGTGGGACTCGGGCAAGGTGCCCACGGACCAGTCCAATCAAGTGTCCTATGGCGGAAAGGCGTTGCACACCGGACAGCGGTGCCACTGGAAAGTACGGGCGTGGAACGGGGCGGATGAAGTCTCCCCCTGGAGCGCGCCGGCTTTCTGGTCCATGGGTCTCCTCAACGAAGCAGACTGGAAGGGCTCCTGGATCGGGATGAAGGCGGGCGCACAAGCGCCGACGCTTCAGGCCGAGGCCCTTAAACACGCCAACTGGATCTGGTACCCCGGCGACGAGCCCGTGGTGTCGCCGCCACCCGGCGAACGCTACTTTCGCGCGAACTTTCAGGTGCCGGATCCCGCCGCGATTGAATCGGTAAACGCCTGGTTCACGGCGGATAACCGCGCGGAGCTTTATCTGAACGGTGAGGCCGCGGCGTCCATCGAGACCTACAACGAAGTGCGTGCCGTGGACCTGACGGGCCGCGTGCGGGCTGGTGAGAATGTTGTCGCCATCGCCGCCCGAAACAACGGTGCCGCGCCCAATCCAGCGGGACTGCTTGCGGCGGTCGAAGTCCGTTTCAAGGACGGCACAATCCTCGTGAAGGGCACCGACGCCACCTGGCGAAGTTCCGCGCAGACGGAGGAGGGCTGGATGTCGCCGGGCTTCGCCGACAGCGCCTGGAAGGCGGCGCACGTGCTCGGGCCCCTGGGTTGCGAACCCTGGCCCGGTGTCGGTTTCTCCGACAAGCGGCGCCTGGCGGCGCGTATGCTGCGCAAGGATTTCGCAGTGGATGCGCGTCCGATTCGCGCCACGGCCTATGTGTCCGGGCTGGGTCTCTTTGCGCTCCATATCAACGGGCAACGCATCGGCGATGAAGTGCTGGCGCCGGGCCTGACGGAGTACAACAAGCGCGCGTTCTACCGTACCTTCGACGTGACGGACCAGTTGCAAGATGGCGCCAACGCCGTGGGCGTTGTGTTGGGCAATGGGCGTTACTTCGCGCCGCGTGGCCTGGTGCCCACGCGCACGACAACCTACGGGCTGCCCTCGCTGCGTTTTCAGCTTGAACTAAACTATGCCGATGGCAGGGTCGAGCACATCGTGTCGGACAAGACGTGGAAGGTAACGGATCAGGGACCGATTCTGGCCAATAACGAATACGACGGTGAGCACTATGACGCGCGCCGGGAGATGTCGGGCTGGAGCGCGTCGGGCTTTGATGCGAGTACGTGGTCGCCGGTGGATGCGATGGCGGCGCCTGGCGGTGTGTTGTCGGCCCAGATGGCCGAGCCCATCCGCGTGACCGGCAAGGTGTCCCCGAAAATCATCAGCCAGCCGAAACCGGGCATGTACGTTTTCGACATGGGACAGAATATGGTGGGCTGGTGTCGCCTGAAGGTGAAAGGACCCGCCGGCAGCACCGTCAAACTGCGCTTTGCCGAAACCCTGAAGGAGGATGGCACACTCTATCTGGCCAATATCCGGGGCGCCGAAGTGACCGACGTGTACACGCTCAAGGGTGACGGCGTGGAATCCTGGGCGCCCGAGTTCACCTACCATGGCTTTCGCTACGTGGAAATGACGGGCTACCCCGGCGAGCCTTCGCTGGACGCGCTCGAAGGGGAACTGGTCAACGACGACATGGCGCCATCGGGCGCCTTTACCTGCTCGAATCCCCTGCTGAACCAGATCTACAAAAACATCGAGTGGGGCGTTCGGGGCAACTACCGCAGCGTGCCCACAGACTGTCCCCAGCGCGACGAGCGCCAGGGCTGGCTGGGCGATCGATCCGCGGAATGTACGGGCGAAAGCTATCTCTACGACGTGGCCGCGTTCTACGCCAAGTGGACGACCGACATCGCAGACGCGCAGCGGGACGACGGCAGCGTATCGGATGTATGCCCGTCTTACTGGCCGATGTACAACGACAACGTCACGTGGCCCAGTACCCTCCTTATGGCGCCCCACATGCTCCTGACCCAGTATGGCGACACGCGGAGCATTGAAGCGCACTACGACGGCATGCGGCGATGGATTGCCCACATGGAGCAATACATTCAGGATGGCCTTATGCCGAAAGACAACTACGGCGACTGGTGCGTGCCACCGGAGGAAGAGCACCTGATTCACTCGAACGATGAGTCGCGCAAGACTTCGGGCGAGGTGCTGGGCACGACCTACTTCATCTACGACCTGAAGCTCATGGCGAAATACGCCACCATGCTCGGCCACGGGGATGACGCTGCGCGTTACACGGCCCAGGCCAAGGCCATGACGGAGGCCTTCAACAAGAAATACTGGAACGCGGAAAAGGGTTACTACGCGAACGGCTCCCAGACCGCCCAGGTACTGCCCCTGTATTTCGGCATCGCTCCGGCGGAGGCGGAGGGACCGGCCTTTGACCATCTGGTGAACAAGATCATGGTTGAGGGCAAGGGCCACATCGGCACCGGGCTCGTGGGCGGTCAGTGGCTCATGCGCACCCTCTCCGATCGCGGTCGCGCGGACGTGGCCTACACGATCGCGACGCAGACGGACTACCCGAGCTGGGGCTACATGATCGGCCAGGGCGCCACCACCATTTGGGAGTTGTGGAATGGCAATACGGCCGACCCCGCCATGAACTCCCACAACCATGTGATGCTCGTGGGCGACCTGTGCATCTGGTTTCACGAGTATCTTGCGGGGATCCGCCCCGATCCGGAAGCGCCCGGCTTCAAGCACATCCTCATGAAGCCCCACGTGGTGGGCGACCTGACCCACGTCTCCGCCACCCACCGATCCCTTTATGGCGACATAAAAAGCGCGTGGAAAGTGGCCGATGGCGCACTCGTGTGGGAAGTGACCATCCCGCCCAACACGACCGCCACGGTAAGTGTACCGGTGAAGGATGGTGGGGTGGTCAGCGAAGGCCAGGTTCGTGCGGAGTCGGCCGAGGGGGTGAAACTGCTGGCTGCGGAGAGCGGCTATATCCGCTACGAAGCTGGCGCGGGTACCTACCGGTTCAGCACCGCGTGGTGACGTAAGAGCAAAAAAGGGGCCATCCCGTCCGCGGGATGGCCCCATTCATTGAACGGCTAGATCCGCAGGAAGATCTTCCGGCGATACATCCAGAAGAGCATCAACCACATCACCAGAAGTATCGCGATGCCGTGCATCAGCGGTTCGTAGCCCGCGCCGGCAAAGGCAAAGAAATTCTGGCCAAGATGCGTCTTGAGATTGTTGCCAACGAAGCCGCGCAAGGTCTCGGTGATGAAGTAGGCGGCGATAGAGTTCATGCCGATGACTTTGAGTGGGAAGATCCAGCCCTTTACATTCGCCATGTCGATGATCGCGTAGAAGGCCGCGAGCAGCAGAATGCACCAGCCGCCGCTGAAGAGCACCCAGCTCGGCGTCCAGATCTTCTTGACCACGGGGCAGATGCCCAGCGCGCCCAGAAGCCATCCGGAAAAGAGGCAGGCCACGCCGGCGATGGCGAGCCACTGAACTTTTTGTTTTGGCGTTCTGTCGCTCCGGAGTACTTCGCCGGCGATGAGCCCGAGAATCATGGTGCCCAGCGTGGGAATGAAACTGAGGGTGGAGTAGCCGCCCCGGTTGAAGAGAAAGGGCGTCTCGCGCGGGAAGAGATTGAGGAACCAGGTGTCGAAGGCCCAGGCGAAATTGGTGTTGAGGTTCCAGTGCGCGGCGAAGCCCGTCAGGTTGTGCTCGTACGCGGCGGTAATGCCGATGCTCGCCCAGTCGAAGTCGGCGCCCGGCAGGGGATAGAGCGCGAAGGCAAGCCAGTAGCCCACGAGGATCGTCGCCAGGGCGCCCCATTGGACGCGCATGGATCCGAATCCAATGAGGAACAGAAAACCGTAGCCGAGACCAATCTGAGAAAGGGTGTCCTCAAAGGTCCACTTGGTCATTTCCTGGCCCGTCGAACGCAGGAAGACGCCCAGAAGTATCAGGAGCAGAGCGCGCCAGAAGGCGTGGAGAGAGAGGCGCGTTCGAGATTGTCCCTTTCCCATGCGGGCGGCGATGGAAAAGGGCAGGGCCACGCCCACGATGAAAGAGAACGAGGGCTGGATGAGGTCGTGGAGGCTGCAGCCGACCCACTTGACGTGACTCTGTTGCTGGTGAAGAAAAGCCCAGAATCCGCTTTCAGGAAAAGCCTCGGCGACACTACCGAATCGGAGTACTTCGGCCATGAGCAGAAACATGACCAGGCCGCGATAGGCGTCGAGGGAGGCGAGACGTTGGGGCAGCGTCGGGGTGGGGGAGAGTGGCGTAGTAGTCATGGTGTACTTTCCGGGGGCGGGTGGAAATTCGACCGGGGCCGCCAAACCGTCTGTCTTTCCGACGGAGGGCGGACCACAATTTCGAAGAGTCTACCAGAGTGCGCCGGAGGGTTCCATCGAAAAGTCCCTAAACGGACTGCACGTCGCCGACTTCTTCTTCCAGACGCTCGTGGAGCCGGTTCAGACTCTCCTGGATCTCCAGGCGCTTCGCCTCGATGGCCTCGCGTTCGGTGCTTTCGGCTGGCGCGATGGGCGGCGCATAGCCGTAGACGAGACGGGCGAAGGGCTTGGGCACGGCCATGCGGTCCCAGGTGCGCAGGCGCCAGCTCTTGCCAATCGCGAAGGCGATGGGGACTACGGGAATGCCCGAGCGCGCGGACAGAATTGCCAGCCCCGGCTGGGCCTGGCGCCGGGGGCCTCGGGGACCGTCCATGGTCAGACCGACGCATCCGACGAGCTTCAGGGCTTTCTCCAGCTCCCTCAGGACTTCCGCGCCACCGCGCGAACTGGATCCGCGGACGCACTCCACGTTGAACTGATGGGTGAGGCGGGCGGCAAGTTCGCCGTCAAAGCTGTAGCTGGAGGCGGCATGAAAATTGGAGCCCGAGTGCTTGTAGAGGGCGTAGGCCGTGGCTTCGTGCCAGAGTGCGATTATGGCGTGGCCGTGGGTGGCTACGGTGTCGTCAAGAAAATGCTGATCGCGGGTTTCACGGGGGCAGGTGAACAGGATCGCGCGAAGAAGGCCAACAATGACTGGCGGCAAAACGGCAAGCTGAAGCTTTTGCTTGCGGGTGAAGGTGTTGGGGGAAGTGTAGTTCAGTTCCGGCAGCTTCACCGACGCTCAAGCCCCCGGACGAGCTGGTAAATTACTCGGGTGCGGGGCGTGGGGAGCGAGGCGATCTGCGCACGGCGCAAGACTTCCCCGCTGATCGCCTCAATCTCGGTGCGTTTGCCGGCGCGAATGTCCTGCAGCATGCTGGACACATTTTCGCTCGTGGCCTCGCACATGGACTCGGCGATTTCAACCAGGCTGTGCTCGAAGCGGTACCCTTCGGTGGCGGCGACTTTCACGGCCTCCACGACGAGGTCGCGCATGAGCTGGCGCGTTTCCTTGTTGTGGAGGAGCTGGCCGTTGTTCACGTTGAGAATGGCCGTGAGCGGATTGATGGCGGCGCTGATGGCGAGCTTTTCCCAAAGGAGCTGGCCCGGCGATTCCGTCACGGCAACTTCGAAACCGGCCACCGCGAGGGCTTCCCGGGCCGCACCGGTGGCGCAGGAGGTCCAGGACCCGAGTCGCGTGATTCCGGCGGCGACATGGCGGGTGCGGCCTTCACCCAGCAGGGTGGCGGCCTCCGCGGTGGTGCCGGCGAGTACTCGGGCGCTTCCCACGAGGGCGCAGAGCATTTCCACGTTGCCGAGCCCGTTCTGGAGGGTGAGCACGGGGGATTCCGGCGGTAATTTCAGGTCGCCGGTGCTGTGGGACTTCGTGAGGACCAGGATCAGATCCTGGCCCGCGGGAATCTTGGTGGCGATGGTCGGGTGGACCGTGACGGACTCCTCCTGGCGCTCAACCGTGATCCCGCTTTTGGAGAGTCGCTCCGCCCGCTTCAGATCGTAGTCCACCAAGTGGGTTTTTACGCCGCCCTGAACGAGCCGCGCCGCAAATAGGCACCCCAGCGCACCTGGGCCAACCACGGCAACCTTCATCATAATAGACTCCCGCGCCGTCCCTGGGACTTGCGCCTGTACCTTGCCTTGTTCCCATTCGGCGCAACGCCGAACCGGGAAAACTCACTCGATCGGGAAACTTCGGGGGGACGGCGCCGTTCAGGGCAGGCGCACGACCCACGCGCCCTCCAGTCCGGGCTTGCTCTTCATTTTTTCGCAGGCCGCCTTGGCTTCCTCGCGGGTATCGAAGCCGGACACGACCACTTTATGGTAGGTGCCGTCGGCCGCCACGATGATTTCGGCGTTCTGCTGTGCTTTGGCTTTCAGGCTGCGCTGGAATTCTTTGGCCTGGGTGCTGCGCTGGGGGCCATCGAACGAGGCAACCTGAATTCCGAAGGATCCTTTAGTCGCGGTGGGCGCCGCGGGCTTCTCCGCAGGGGCGGGCGTCTTCGGCGGCGCCGCCTGCGTTTTCGGCGGTGTGACGGCTTCCGCCGTTTTCATGGGCTTCTCCGGTTCCTTTTCTTTCGGGGGAGCCGTGGTCTCGGGCCTGCCTGTGGGCGGGATAATCTCCGGAGTCGTTCCCGAGGGCGGGGTTGCCGCCGTCGTGTTCTTGGCTACGGTGGTCGGCGCCTGTACCGTGGCGGGCGGCGTAATACCGGGGACGGCGGCCATTTCGTCAGGCTCTACGGGCTCGATTTTGGGCGTGGGGGCCTTGTTCATGTCGACCGGCGTACGAACCATGGGGGTGGGACCTCCCGGTTCGGGCAGGGCATTGACCGGCGTGGAACGCAAACCGGTGCGGACCACGGTGTCCGACGGCTTCTCGGGGGCCGGGGTATTTTCCGGGGCCTTGATCGCCGCCGCGGTCGGGCCGGGCGCCGCTGCCGGTGCCGCTGCGGAGGCTGCCGCATTCGGGCCGGGAACCGCCGAGGGCGCCGTCGTGTTCGTGGCGGCCGGTGCGGGGGGCGGCGTCTGCGGTGAGGCAGGCGCGGGCGCGGGCGCGGGGGCTTCGGTCGCGCCCGCCGGGGCAGGCGCGGGCATAGGCTCCACCGGTGCGTTCGAAGCCACCGGTTCCAGCGGATTGTCGTTCAGGGCTATGACGTACCCCGCGGCAAAACAGATTACCCCGAAGCCAATGGCCACGGCGATGCCGATTATAAGCTGGCTTGAACTCCAGTCGTTGCCGACGGGTTCCAGACCATGATTGGATCGATATGAACTATGCCTGGGCATGAAGTGCCTCCTCGTTTGCGAAAGCCACATAGCCCGCGGCGTACCCACGGGTGCTTCCACTGCCAGCCAAGGCGGATTCCATGACTTTCACTTCCCTATCCTCATCATCAGCGGCTTCGTCCAAGTCCTCGTCGCCATCTTCGTCCTCATCATCTTCGTCGTCAAATTCGTCATCATCATCATCGTCGTCGTCAAATTCGTCTTCTTCATCATCGTCCTCATCATCATCGTCGTCAAATTCGTCTTCATCATCTTCGTCGTCAAATTCATCTTCGTCATCATCATCATCATCATCGTCAAACTCGTCTTCTTCGTCTTCCGCCGAGGAATCCAACGGTTCCCCTTCATTCTCCGGAGTGGTGGTGGCAGAGTCAGGCATCTCGGAAGATTCGGGGCTATCCTCGTCAAGCGGATTGGTCGCGGCGGGAGCCTCGACCTCCGCGGTTGCGGGCGGCGGCGCGGCGGCCTGCTCCAGCACCTGCAGGCGCTCGATCAGCAGCGTTCGGGCCTTATCCATTTCCGCATAGGTAAATTGTGGATCGGGCACCTCAATCAGCCGGTTGCCGATGCGATCGGTATAGAGCGTGATCCGCACCTCGCCATCGGATTCGTCCGACTCTTTGATAAGCCGAAACACCTTCTGGCGACGCAACAGGCCCGCCGCGAGAAAGGCCTTGGCCATCTCGATACGGGACTGCTCTTCCGCCGCTTCATAGAAAAGCTGGCGCAGGGGAGAAAAGACCTCGGCCGGCTCCTGGTTTTCAATTTTCGGGTCATGATAGACCATGGACCACACCGAGTAGGCGTCTTTGCTTTGCTCGGAGTTCCAGCAGTCCCGACAGAAATCCTGCCGGTGCAGGACGCCCTCGGCGACCTTGACGGTGGAGGTAAGTTCCTGCTCGTGCTGAAAGTCATTGCCGCAGGCCGCGCAGGAATGGGAGTTCTTACTGATCTTAATATTCATTTAATGGATACGATTCGCCTGGGGTTGAACACATCTGCTCACTTTACTCGTTTGGCGCCTTCTTGCCCCCTGCGCCAACGATTCCACCCCCAATCTTAAACAGATCGAGGAGGATTTGTCTAGGCAGGTCGACCACTTTCATCACATCGCTGGTGACTTCGACCGCGCCGCTTACAATGGTGTCCCCCATGGAAGGCATTCCATCGAGCTCCATTTTCGGGTTAAAGGTGGGGCCGAAGATATGAAAGGCGATCTGGAGGTTGGTTTGGCTCCGCTTGAGACCGTCCAGATTGAAATAGGTCCGCAGCGCGGGAATCCCCTTGGCCGTGTCGGGCGGGAGCGAGAATTTGAGGTGGAAGTCCATATCGCCGGAGAGCACAAACTGGCCATCGCCCGAGATGGTGACGGCTTCGGATTCCAGGATCATGTTGGTGGCCTTGACCACATCGCCCTCCAGGGTGAGGTCGGAGGCGAAGCGCGAGAAGCGCAGCGAAGGGGGAATGCTCACCGTGCCTTGCTCGATCTGCTGCTGAAACTTGGAGAAGAGGTAGTCGGCGCTGAACTGGCCGTCCACCACATCGAAATAACCCGTGCCCGCGAGGGTCCCACTGTCGTCCTGGTCGATGGAGTACTGTATGCCGCCGGTCATAGTGCCGGTAAATATCTCCGGAAGCTTCAAATGTTCCAGCAGGTGGGAGGCGGGCACATCATCCCAACTGGCGTTCAGCCGATTGATGTTGTCGGGATTTGAAGAGGAGTAGACCCCGCCGATTTTGCCGTTGTCCACCGTGGCCTCGAATCGTTCAAAGCCGCTCTCGTGCTTGCGGGTGTAGGCCCTGCCGGTGAAGGCGCTGCCGCGCCAGGGGGGATAGACGAGGGTGTCGGCCGAAAGCGTGTAGGTCCAGTCGCGATCCAGCGGCGGATAGGTTTTCAGGGAGGGATCGTCTTCGGCGCGGGGGGGCAACAGCCAGCGGGTGCCGAAGGGGGGGAGTTCCGCCGACGTGGTATGGAGGGTGAGGAGACCCGTGCGCTCCTCGCCGGCCTTTACGACCGTGGTATCGACGCGTACATTTTTTCCGGTGATGGGCTGACGGGAACCTTCGGGCAACAGGGCGAGTTCGTCCACCAGGCCGCCGATGGTTAATTCGATCACTTCGGGGCTCTGCGATTTCTTGACCCAGTGAAGGTAGGCCTCCGTTCCCGTGCCGCCGGAGATGGCATAGGGGAAAACCAGGACCTTGTTGGCGGTTCCCATGCTCACATTGGGGGAAGTCGCCTTCAGGTCGTCCAGCGCCCATTTTCCACCCCGGTGGGTGAGGGAAGCCCTGGTGTCAATCTCGATGGTATCGAGGGCGGCCAGCATGGAGAGTGTGGCGGACTTTCCCGGCTTGAGGTCGAAGTGGAGTTTTTCCAGGCGCGCTCCGATTCCGGGGGCCTTCTTGAACCACCACTCCCACTCGATGCCGGTACGAGTGAGGTCCACCGTGGCGTCGTAGGTGTGATGTCCGGGGGCGATGGTGCCGGTGAGGGCGTCCAGGGCGAGAGGCCCATAGAGGTTCAGGCTGCGACTGGACTTGAAGAACTCCAGTTCCTCTACCGTACCGAGATTACCGGCGATGGAAAAATTCAGGGTTTTCTCGGCAAGCTGGTAGTGGGCGCTTCCCATGACGGTGTTGCCCGCGATACGGGCGACCATGGGGTCGAAAACCAGCCCGTCGCTGCCGAGCTGAAAATTGCCGGAGATGTCCTCGGCGTGCAGCTTGGAAGGGCCATGCTCGATGGAGCCGCCGCTGAGGGAGAGGGTGCCCGTGGGGAAGGACTGTTCGGAATTCCAGGCCACGCTCATAAGGCTGAATTTGAGATCGGCCCTGGGCAGGGCGGGGTCGGTCGGCGCAAAGCGCAGCGCCCCGTTGCCCAGTTGCGCTTCGACCCCCAGGCGGGCGTTGTTGGCCTGACCATTCAGGGTGACGAAAAATTTGTAGGGCTTCGGCGCGTCGATTTCGAGGCTGCCGTACTGGGCGAGCCACTCCTTCATTACAAAGTCAAGCACATCGTTCACCGGGAGCTGCTGCACCTCCACCTTGAGATCGAGATCGGGCAGGTCCTGGGCGAGGGAAACGGTGCCTTCGACCCGGCCCTCGAAGTCCGGCGAAAGGGTCTTGGCGGAGTTCAGGGTCAGCAGGCGCGTGTTCACGTCGTAGCTCGCCAGGGCGGTCAGCAGGCCCTCGGAAGGTACGGGGAATCGCTGGGGCGTGGCGAGGGCCACATTGTTGAAGGGGAGCTCCAGCGAGACCACCATGGCCTTGCGGGGGTAGCCCGCAACGCGCAGGCTCGGCCGTACACTGCCGGACGTGAACAGATCGGTCGCGGTGGGGAGGAAGGCGGCGACATCCTGGGCCGTCAGGCCGTCGCTCTGCAGGCGCAGGTCGAAATCTTCGAGGGAGGCATAGCGCGCGAAAACCTCGAAGGCGCTCCGAGAGGCCTGGTCCAGGCGTCCGTCCACATTCGCGATGATGTGGGGGGAGTCGGAGAGCCGGTTCAGATCGAAGTTCACGTGCTCCACCCGGAAGGTGGACTCGCCCACGATCCGGTCAATTTCGAGGGTGCAGTTCCGGCCCAGGGCCCTGAAGGGGATATTGCTGGTAAGGGCGGAGCGGCTGGTGAGCTCGTCCGTGATCCACTTGTGATCCACCGGGCGCGACAGGCGGACATGGGCGTTGTCGAGTTGAAGGCGATCCAGCACCACGGAGCCCCGGAGCAATTCGAGCAGGCTCACATGGAGGAGGGCCTCCGGCACGGCAATGTCGATGGCGGGGCCCGCGGGGGCCGCATAGGCCAGGTGGAGCTCCTGAAGGCGGAGGCCGGCAACGCCGTGGACCTGCACGCCGGTCGTTTCGAGCTGGATACCGGTGCGCTCTTCGATTGCGGTCTGGACACGGCCCCGCAGCACGGCGAGCTGGTACTTGGCGAGCAGCAGCCCGCCCGCCAGGAGCGCCGTCAACATGAGGAGAGCCAGCAGCCACAGACGTGTCTTGCGGCCCCGGCTCTCCCGTGGTTTTCGGTCATTCAGACCGGTCGTTTCAGTCGCCTGCACTCGCTTCCCGTACTACCTCTTCAACCTCGGGCGCGGCACCGCCCCATTGCAAGCCGCGGGCCTGAATAATCTGCTCGCGCAACTGCTCGGTGACGGCCGGATTGTCTTTCAGGTACTGGCGCGTGGCTTCCCGGCCCTGGCCCAGATTCTCGCCGTTCAGCGAGAACCACGCGCCACTCTTGCGGATGAGCTTTTCGTCCACCGCCAGATCCAGGATGTTGCCTTCCTTGGAAATACCTTCATTGAAGAGAATTTCGAACTCGGCATCGCGGAAGGGGGCCGCGAGCTTGTTTTTCACCACCTTCACCTTGACCCGGTTCCCCACATTCTCCTCTTTTTCCTTGATGGCCGCAATGCGCCGGATGTCCAGGCGGATGCTGGAGTAGAATTTCAGCGCGCGACCGCCCGTGGTCGTTTCCGGGCTGCCGAACATGACACCAATCTTGTCGCGGATCTGGTTGATGAAAATCACCAGCGTGTTCGAGCGGCTGATGATGGCCGTGAGCTTGCGCAAGGCCTGAGACATAAGCCGCGCCTGAAGGCCCATGTGGCTGTCGCCCATGTCGCCTTCCACTTCCGCCTTGGGAACGAGGGCCGCCACCGAGTCGATGACGATCACGTTCACCGCATTGCTGCGGACCAGGCTCTCGCAGATCTCCAGCGCCTGCTCCGCCGTATCCGGCTGCGACACGAGGAGGTTGTCGATGTCCACGCCAATCTTCGCGGCAAAACCGGGATCCAGGGCGTGTTCCGCGTCAATAAAGCAGGCAATGCCGCCGTTGCGCTGGGAATTGGCCACCACATGGAGGGCCAGGGTCGTCTTACCGGAGGATTCCGGGCCGAAAATCTCCACCACACGCCCCACGGGCAGACCGCCAATGCCCGTGGCCAGATCCAGGGTCAGCGCCCCGGTGGAAATCGCCTCCACCTTCTGGCTCATGCTGTCGTCGCCCAGGCGGACCAGGGTCCCCCGGCCAAATTGTTTCTCAAGTTGGGCCAGCGCGATATCGAGCGCTTTGACCTTTTCCGTGTCCGCGGTTGGTTTGGCAGCCATTCGTCTTTCCTCCAGTTGCACTGAATAAACATTCACCATGCGCGTATCTTGCCAGAATACTGAAAGGATGTCAAGTAAAAGTTTTCAGAAAAATTTCTTGGTAAATTTTGCCAAATTACAGGGACATCAGGGACGGCAGCGACGAATGCAAAAGCCTGCCGTCGCTGATGTCCCTGTCGTCCCTGCAACCTCGTGGGGCCATTATGCAGAATCCAAATCCACGGCGGCAAGCGCGCTGGACCAATGCGCATATCCTGTGGCATAATCAGTAATGCACGGCGTAAATAGAAGGACGCCGCGCAACGTTTACCCAGACTTCGTGGGGGCGACATGGTCTCGACGGGGGTGGATGAAACGTTGGTTGCGTGCCGAGGACTCCGGTGGCCTCGTAAAAAACCGGAACCCAATTAACTGCGAACGATCAACACGATTTCGCAATGGCTGCTTAATTGCCGCCTCGTCTTACCCTTGACCACCTGCTAAGGGGCTAAGACGCACGACAGCGGGTCTCGCGTCGGAACGTCGGTGGAACGTCCGATAGAGTAGGTTTCCCCCTAGCGGCCCTGGATAGCGAGCCTCACGCGATCCCGGGTGGCGAATCTTAAAAGACGGGCTATGCACGTAGACGCCTTCGTGGACACACTTTCGGACGCGGGTTCGATTCCCGCCGCCTCCACCATTAGAGAATACCCGCAGTCCGCTGGCCAAATGGTCGGCGGGCTTTTTGCATTCAAGGTGCGCTGACGGCGTAGTATGAACCAAATGAATTGCTTCATCCGGTTCGAACACCGGTTTTCTTATCTGTGTTTATCTGAGTCCATCTGTGGGAAACTTATCGCCCACTATTCTCGACGTGCCTTCGACTGCCTGCAGGAAGCAGGCGACCTTTTCCCACAGATGGACTCAGATAAACACAGATAAGTCGAGATGAAAAACACAAACAAAGGGCTGGAAACATGAGCAGCTTGACACCATCTCTCACCACCGAGACCGCAGCCCTGAAAGAAGCCTACACGGCCCTCAACCGGGGCGATATCCCTTCCTTCGTCAAAGACTTCGACGAGAACATCGAGTGGATCGAGTTTGCGGAGTCTCCGGGCGGCGGGACGTATACGGGACGCGCCGCGATAGAGGCGCACGCAACGCAGGCGCGGGGGACCTGGGCCGAGGGACGCTGCGAGCCGGAGCGGTTCATCGTCGCAGGGGACAAGATTGTTGTATTTGTCCACGTGCGGGTGCGTCTGAAAAGCGAAACGGAATGGCGGGAAGGGCGGATCGCCGATGTCTACACCTTTCGCAAGGGCAAGGCCGTTCACGTGCGCCTGTTCCTGGATCGTCGGCAGGCGCTCGAATGGGCCGGTGCGGAACTTTCAGAGTCAGATTAATCCGTTAGCTCCGTCTCGTGTCTGAATTAATCGACGCTACCGCTAGTTCGGCACGTTTTGCAATTCTGCCACGTATCGCCCCTCACGCTTGGCGGTTGCACTGGTAATTTTGGAGCACGCCAACGTGGGTTAGGCGTCCCGCCTGACCACATTGCCTATTACGATTGAGTACTGCGATGATGTTTTTTCGAGGGATATGCCGCACGTGCGAACAGCCAGGCAATGTTTGGGACGCGATGGTCAGGCGGGACGCCCAACCCACGTTGGTGTGCGAAACATGACTAAAATAACCGGTCTGTTTCTTATGTCCTCCCGATGGCGTACGCGGCGTGCGGCGCATTGTGCAATTCTGATACCCCAAGTGTGTTGTGCTTGAAGAAACCACTGGAAAATTGGGGGCAGGCCAACGTGGGTTAGGCGTCCCGCCTGACCCCATAGCCTCGGTCTGAATATTACGCTTGAGTGGTGTAATGACGTGGACGGGAACCATGCCGTACGTGCTTATTGCCAGGCGATGATTGGGGCACGATGGTCAGGCGGGACGCCCAACCCACGCTGGTATGCGAAGCAGGACGTAGATAACGAGGCTGTTTCTGATGCCCTCCCGATAACAATTCTAGTCCAGGCGAAGTAGTGGATTTAGCAAAACTTGCCTGTTCATACGCTGTTTAGTTTGCGGCCGCATACATTCGTGGCAAGAGTCATATGCGCGTGCTAACAGAAAATTGACGCGACTCGCCTTGATCAATTAATCCTCAGGTCGTAGAATCTGCGCGGCACACACATCGCCCCGTCCTCAGTCACGACCTGCTTTCGGGGCTTACCGATTCAAACCTTCTGCGCGGGTGCCGCGCAACGACAGGTGAACCATGCAATCTCGACGTGAATTTCTTAAGGCCGCCGCCGCCCTGGGTTCGGCCTCCGTGGTGTGGAGCGGCATGCCCGAGGCCATTGCTGCTGCGGCGGCGATCAACCCCGCGCCCGGATCGACCTTTCACGACGCGGAGCACGTGGTGATCCTCATGCAGGAGAACCGCTCCTTCGATCACGCCTACGGATCGCTGCGCGGCGTGCGGGGCTATCGCGATCCACGAGCGCATCGCCAGCCCAATGGGATGCCGGTCTGGTTTCAGCCGGACACCGACGGCACGATCATCCCGCCGTTTCGCATGGACATGGAGGGCTCGAAGGTCACCTGGATGGGCGGCACGCCCCACTCCTGGCAGGATCAAGTGGATGCGCGCAATGGCGGCCGCTACGATCAATGGCTTCCGGCCAAGCGGCGCGACGACGGCTTCCCCATGACCATGGGCTTTTTTACACGGGAGGACATTCCCTTCTACTATGCCCTGGCCGATGCATTCACGGTGTTTGACCACGCCTTCTGCTCTTCGCTGACGGGCACAACGCCAAACCGGCTGCACCTCTGGAGCGGCACGATTCGCGAGGATGCGGCCCATCCCGCGCGGGTGCAGAACGGCGACACGGACTACGATGCCGAAGCGGCCTGGACCACCTACCCGGAGCGCCTGGAAGACGCGGGAGTCTCGTGGAAGATTTACCAGAACGAGATATCGCTGGATACCGGGCTCGTCGGCGAAGAGGACGCGTGGCTTTCCAATTTCACCGACAACCCCATCGAGTGGTTCAGCCAGTTTCGCGTTCGTTATTCAAAGCAGCGCAGGGCCCACCTTCCGAAGCTCATCGAAATCCTCGGAGTGAAACTGAAAGAAGCGTCCGAAGCGCTGGCCAGCGGTACCCTGTCCGCCGAGGCATCGGCAAAGCTCGCAAAAGATCGCGCGCGAGGGGAGCAGATTCTTGAGAGTGCCCGAAAGGAATTGACCGAGTACACGGACGCGGGCTGGAACAGCCTGGACGCCAAAGCAAAGGCGCTCCACGAGAAAGCCTTCTGCACGAACGAGGGCGATCCCGATTATCGCACGCTCGTAGAGCACCACTACGATGACGAAGGCCAGGCCCGCACGATCCAAGTGCCCAAAGGCGATGTGCTCCACCAATTCCGCAAGGACGTCGACGGCGGCACGCTTCCGGCGGTTTCCTGGCTCGTCGCGCCCGAGCGCTTTTCCGATCACCCCGGCTCCGCCTGGTTTGGCGCGTGGTACTTGAGCGAAGTGCTCAACATCCTCACGCGCGATCCCGAAGTGTGGAAGAAGACCGTCTTTATTCTGTGCTACGACGAGAACGATGGGCTCTTCGATCATCTTCCTCCCTTTGTGGCGCCCCATCCAGGGCGCCCCGAAACGGGCAAGTGCTCCGAAGGGCTCGACACCGCCCTCGATGTTTCCGACGCGCACGAGCGCGATCATTCCATCGGTCTGGGTTATCGCTGTCCGCTGGTTATCGCGTCCCCGTGGACTCGGGGTGGTTGTGTGAACTCGCAAGTCAGCGACCACACGTCCATCCTCATGTTCCTTGAGCAATGGCTCGCGGGCAAAGGCACACCCGTGAAAGAGACCAATATCAGCCCCTGGCGTCGTACGGTCTGCGGCGATCTCACCTCCGCTTTTAAACCCTGGAACGGAGAAGAGTACCCGTTGCCGGAATACCTCGACCGGGACGCCTATGTGGAGCGTATTCACAAGGCCAGCTTTACCGAAGCCCCGAAGGCCGCCGCACCGTTGAAACCGGGCGAGGTCGAGACCTTTGAGGTGGCGGCTTTCCAGGAACGCGGCGGGCGACCGTCTTGTCCCTTGCCCTATGAGCTGGAGGCGAATTTCCAGCCCGCGAAGGACGGCGTGACGATTCGCCTCGAAGCGGGCAACGCGCGCAACCAGGAACGGGCGGCGGGCGGCGCCTTCAATGCATACGTGTATGGCAAGGAAATGATCTGCCGGTCCTATGCGGTTGTGCCGGGTGATGCGATAGAAGACACGCTTCCGGTCGCGGGTGAATGCGATGTACGAATCGACGGACCCAACGGCTTCATGCGCGCACTTAAGAGCGCGGGAGCGCCCGTGTTCAACGCTGAAATTCGAAGTGACGGGGCGAGCCTTTCACTCGCCCTCGTCAACCTGACTGAACAGCCCATCGAAGTGGCGCTGGCCGACGAATCCTACGGGGATCGACTTCAGCCCGTTTCCCTGAAGCCAGGGCAGAAGCAGACGATTTCCATCGAGACCAACGCCGGAAAGCAGTGGTACGATCTTTCGGCGCGAGCCGGGGAGACCGCGTTAAGATTTGCGGGGCGGGTGGAGACCGGGGAATGGTCGATATCCGATCCGGCCATGGGGTGAGTATCTTCAGCCTTTTACAAACGCGCCCGCCGGGGATGTCTCCCGGCGGGCGCTTCCATTCGGCTATGCCTTGAGCGAGGCCATGTCGATGGAGAATCGATACTTCACGTCCGACTTCAGCAGGCGCTCGTAGGCCTCGTTGATCTGCTGGATTGCGATAACCTCCACATCCGCGGTGATGTTGTGTGCGCCGCAGAAGTCGAGCATTTCCTGGGTCTCGGCGATACCGCCGATGGGGGAACCCGACAGGCTGCGGCGTCCGAAGATGAGGTTAAAGGCGGACACGGCCATGGGCTTCTCCGGCGCGCCGACGAGCGTGATGGTGCCGTCACGGCGGAGAAGATTGAGATAGGCATTGACGTCGTGGTCCGCGGAGACGGCGTCAAGGATGAAGTCGAAGCTGCCGGCGTGCTGCTGCATTTCGTTGGCGTCTTTCGAGAGGACAACTTCGTCCGCGCCCAGGCGCAAGGCGTCTTCCACCTTGCCGGGGGAAGTGGTAAACACGACCACGTGGGCGCCGAGGGCGTGGGCAAATTTCACCCCCATGTGGCCCAGCCCACCCAGGCCGACAATGCCGACTTTCTTGCCGGGGCCGGCGCCCCAGTGGCGCATGGGCGAATAGGTGGTGATGCCCGCGCAAAGGAGGGGTGCGGTGCCCGCGAGATCGAGGTTTTCCGGGACGCGCAGGACATAGCGTTCATCCACCACGATGCTGTCGGAATAGCCGCCATAGGTAACCCCGCCGAGGTGTTTGTCCGGCGAGTTGTAGGTCAGCGTCATATTGCCGCAGAACTGCTCGAAGCCCGCTTGGCAATCGGGGCAGGTGCGGTCCGAGTCCACCAGGCAGCCGACGGCCGCCAGGTCGCCGACGTTGAAGCCCTTCACATGACTACCGACGCTGGTGACGCGGCCGACGATCTCATGGCCAGGGACGCAGGGGTAGACCGTGGGCATGACGCTTTTCCACTCGTCGCGCACCTGATGGAGATCGGAGTGGCAGACGCCGCAGAACAGAATCTCGATCTGAACGTCGTGCTCCAGGGGATCGCGGCGTGGAATCTGGTCGCCCGCAAGGGGGGAGGTGGCGCTGGCGGCGGAGAAGGCTTTGACGTTTTTCATGGTGTAACTCCTGTTTGTTGGGTATTTGGACTGCCGGCGGAATGACTTCGACTTGTCCGCATAATCGGCTTCGCTTGGACGGGTGAACGTAGGACAAGATTCCAAACGCTTCGGCCGCTCTACGCGTGAGGTCTATCGGACCTGCACAAATTCTACAACCAATTCTTAAGAATTGAGTATCACGATCCTCGGATATGCTGGTACAATCCTCCAAGGTTTAGCTTTATATCCGATTCAAGTGGGATGGAAGCATGGAGCGATTCATGAAGGCATCAATTGATCGCGAGATCCGCCGGCGGCAGGCCGACCTGGAAGAACTGGCCCAGCGCATCGCGCGGGTGGCCCGGCGCGATGGCGGCGTCGAGATTCAGCCCGGCCTTCACTTCCGCCGCGGTTCGGACACGACCGAACGCGTACACGGCGTCAGCGAGCCCTCCTTCTGCGTCATCGCCCAGGGAAGCAAGGAAGTCATGGTGGGTGAGGAGCGCCTGCGCTACGATCCCGCGCAATATCTCATCACCACGGTCGATCTCCCGCTGACGGGCCAGGTGGTCGATGCGTCACCCGAGAAGCCCTATCTCGGTTTTCGACTCGTCCTCGATCCTTCGGTCGTCACCGCCGTGATGCTCGATTTGGACGGCGAGCCACAGCGCGGCGACGGCGGCGGCGTGAAGTCCATCGACGTCAGTCCGCTCGATACCGATCTGCTGGATGCCACCCTGCGTCTCGCTCGGCTGGCCGAGAGCCCCGCGGACTATCGCGCCCTCGCGCCGCTGGTCATCCGCGAGATTGTTTATCGTCTCCTGACAGGCGCGCAGAGCAGCCGCATGCGCCATCTTGCGACCATCGGCGGCCAGGCGCACCGGATGGCGCGCGCGGTCAGAAAGCTGAGCGAGCGCTTCGACAAACCCTTTCGCGCCGAAGACATGGCGCGCGAACTCGGCATGAGCGTTTCGGGCTTCCACGCCCATTTCAAAGCGGTCACGGCCATGAGTCCGCTCCAGTTTCAGAAACAATTGCGCCTGCAGGAAGCCCGGCGACTCATGCTCAGCGAAGGGTTGGACGCATCGGAGGCGGGGTATCGCGTCGGGTACCGCGATCCGTCCTTTTTCAGTCGGGAGTACAAGCGCCAGTTTGGCGATGCGCCCACGAGAGATGTGGGGCGCCTGCGGGAACTGGCGGCCGCGGACATCGCGTCATGAGCCTGTTCCCCAGGGTCGTGACCGTGATTGCCTGTCTTTCCTATTCCCTGGTCGCCCTTGCCGCGTCGGGGGATCCCCGCTATATCTTTCTCAACGTGGCCTATGGTTCTGGCGAGCAGCGGGGCGAGAGCGAGGCGGATTTTCGAGCAACACTGACAGAAATTTCGAGAACCATCGGCGCATCGGAGCGGGAGGACATGCGCGTGGGCGTGAGCTGGATCTTCTCCGTGCTCAATTCGCCCATGGAACAGCAAACGCGCGCCTTGCACGATTTGTTGCGCGCCAGCGAGGCCACGGGAGTGCCCGTGCTGATTGTGCTCGACGGGCAGAACTGGTGGGAGAACCGCCCCGAGCTGTGGAACTGGTGGGATCCCGCGCGACCAGGCTATGACCCGGCGAACGTGCAGAACGTGGAGTGGTGCACCTGGGATCCCAGCGGTGCGGTGAAGATCGGATGGCGCAACTGGGGACGTCAATTGCGCGTGGCCCCAGCGCAGAACATCATGAGTCCCAAAGTGCTCAACGCGACGCTTGAGCCGATGAAGACACTACTCGGAATCGTGGAAGAATGGCGCCGGGCTCTCCCGCCTGCGCGCGCCCACCTCTTTGGCGGCGTGAAGCTGGGTTGGGAGGCCAGCATCGGCTACAACGCTTTCTACTATCCCGATGGGAATCAGTTCGCGGAGAAGTGGCCCGCCGAAGAAACGCACGATCCTGTCTATGGCCTGGACGCGACCAAAGGGCTGAGTGGCGGTCTGGCCCAGCTTGGCTACGCGGCGGTGAAAAGCGCCGGCATCAAGTCCGAGGGCGTGTTGACTCGCGACGACCTCGGCGAAGTGGTCCGGCGCTATCTCGGGTTGCTCGCAAAGACCGCCGCGGATGCCGGGTTGCCGCCCGAGAAGGTCTACGTCCACGAGGGCGGAACCTTGGAACCCTTCGAACGTCATATTCCCTTTTCCGCCGCGTTCAACGAATGGTCCACGCCGGGCTGGAGCATTTACTGGAAGGGCCCGGCGGATATGGCCCCGATAGAAGAGGCGATGGCGCACGCGGGTCGGACCCGCTGGGCCGCTGTGGAATGGCTGTGGCCCGGACAGGACCGCGCGGCCTGGGCGGAGCACTTTGTGAAGACCTTTCAGTTTCGCGATTGCCGCCATATTACCGTCTACAACTGGGAAGGCATCGAAAGCGACCTTGGCGCGCTGGAGGCCATCCAGCAGGTGGTGGGGGAATGGAAGGAACCGCCCGGGGCGCGCTGACGCCAACGCGCCCCGGTGTTCGTGAGACTACATTATTTTCTCCCCGCACGGTCCACCGCCTGGCGAAGTCGAGGCCGGACACGGTGGTGGTAGGGGTCGTCCGTTTCCAACTGGCAGTGGTAAATCTCCACCAGGCGCAAGAGCGCGGCTTCAGCGGTGGGACTCTCCAGCCCCGCGCCGGCAAAGCGCTCGCGGTCGAGCAGGGCGCGCAAATGGAGAATCTCCCAGCGCCAGCTCGTGCGCGCCCACTCCGGCAGCCGGGCGTGAACACCCTCCGCCAGCGCGAAGGCGCGTTCGACGGCCTCTTTGTCGGCAGGTTCCTTTCGGAAAGCGCGGCCGACGGCGCTCTCCAAGAGCTCCACCAACGCCAGCACGTCTTCGGTCACGCCGGACCCAAATTCATAGGCGATGTATTCCTCCAGCGTGGCCCGTGCGGATTGGTCGCGATTCCAGTAGAACTGGAGAACGATGGCCTTGCTCATGTCTTCATAGATGCCTTCGCTGTAGGGAAAGCCGCCCTCGACCTTGTGCTTCACCTGGTCCCACAGGCGCTGGAAGCGGGCGGGCAGGGGATGGGCGCCGACACCGCCCCAGGGGGAGTTGCCCCACATGCTGATTTCGGGAAAATTGATGAGGGGCAGGTTGCCCGGCACGGTAACGTCCAGCGGATAGCGGGGGAAGTCCTCGTGGGAATCGGCCAGTATGTAACTTGCCCAGTCATTCTGCCTGGCCAGCACGTCCGTCAGGCCCTGCCACTCGCCTTCGGGTGGCGTGTCAAACATCCAGGTGCTCACGATGGTTTTGAGATTCGGAAAGTACTTCCGGCCAAGCAACGTAAGGTCTCGTGAGATCTTCACGTAGCCATTGCTGCCCCAGGGCGCGCATTGATCGCAGGAGCAGCCCCCTTCGTCGTAGGGCCACATGCAGACCAGATCCAGACCCACATCCGCCAGTCTTTGATAAAGCTTCTCCGTGTTCTCCATGAGGTAGGCGTGCCCTTTGGGATTGCTGGGGCAGATGGGATGGCCGCTGTTGCCCCGCCGCTTTGTCGGGTCGGGCAGGCGACCGGCGCGGATGTCCTGGGGTGCGCCGATGAACATGCAGTTGTTCAATCCGGTGACAAATTGCAGCCCCAGTTCTCGTGCGGAGACCACATACTGGCGCAGCTTCGCCATCGCGGGTTCCGCTTCGGGGTCATCCCAGCCCTGAAGATTGATCATGGGGAAGATGACCATGATGGCGTTCACGCCCCAGAGCGAGAGGTCTTCCATGTAACGAATCACTTCCGCCTCCGGCGCCTCGTGATACCAGTTGTGGAAGTGAGAGGCAAAGTACATGCCCCGCAGGGAGCCCTGCGGCGCCGAAGTGCCGCGCCAGCTCGAGGGCTGAAAGCCGCCATCGTAGCCGCTGGTGCGAAGGAACTTCCCAATGCCATAGAGCAGGCCGCTCGGCGAGCCCCCCGCGACACGAACCGCGCCACGCTTCTCATCAATACGGAAAGCCTCCGGGGGAAGCTTCTCGTCCACCGTCAGGATAACCGTTGCACCGCTTCGACCTTCGACAACGCGAACCGCGCATCGCTGCTCGATTCGATCCTTCAAGATTGCAAAGCCTCGGGCGACGAGGGGCTCCCCGTCCGCCTTGATTCGAACCTTCAGGGTCGATTCGGTGGAGATCTTCTCAGCCCCGTAGGCGGCGCGGGTCACGTCGGCAAAGCCGGCCAGGCCCAGCGCGGTGGCGCCCTTCAGGAACGTTCTGCGGTTGTGTGCATTCATGGATTGCTCTCTCCTTTTTCTTGGAGCCCCGATTCGCTCCAGTATCCCCCGTGTATCGCTGGGCCTGCGCCCGAGACGCGTCGGCCTATTGTAACCCATGGAACTCGGATACGCGATCACGACGCTGTCGCCACCTTGCCTCGCGCAGGAAAAAGATTTCCCGCTTGCTCGCCGGGGGAGGCGTGCCGTAGACTAAGGGCGCGCTGTGTAATCGCAACGATCACAAGGCCCGACGGGCGCGCATCGACGGGGGAGTCGATGTCGATGGACCGCCGTCGAACCGGGGAGACCCCTATGAAGTCCATTCGTGAAAAAATCAAAGAAAAAGGCGTCCTCGTGTCCGACGGCGCCTGGGGAACCCTGCTGATGGCCCAGGGCCTGAAAGCGGGGGAGTGCCCGGAGCTCTGGAATGTGGAGCATCCCGATGCGGTGCGCAGCATTGCCCGGCGCTATGTGGATGCCGGCTCCGATATCGTGACCACGAACAGCTTTGGCGGCTCGCGCATCAAGCTGGCCGCCTATGGCCTCGACGGAAGAATGGCCGAACTCAATCGCGCGGCCGCACGACTCTCCCGTGAGGCCGCGGGCGACGAGGTGAACGTGGCGGCCTCCATCGGGCCAACCGGTAAGATTTTGATGATGGGTGACACCAGCGAAGAGGAGCTGGCGGAGGTATTCGGCGCCCAGGCCCGCGCACTGGAAGAGGGCGGCGCGGATGCCTGCATTATCGAGACCTTTTCGGCCATCGACGAGGCCGTGGTGGCGGTGAAGGCGGTGAAGGCCTGCACCGCCCTCGAAATCATCTGCTCCTTTACCTACGACAGTTGTGCGGGTGAAACCTACTACACGATGATGGGCGCATCGCCCGCCGACATGGCGGCGGCCCTGGTGGCGGCCGGCGCCGATATTCTGGGCACCAATTGCAGCCAGGGTTCCGAGCCCATGATCGGTGTGGTCCAGGCCCTGCGCGCGGCCGCGCCCGACACCCCCATTCTCGTACATCCCAATGCCGGGCTGCCCGTGCTGACCGCCGAAGGCGAGTCTTATCCGGAGACCCCCGATTTCATGTCGGGTTGCGTGCCCGCCATGATCGCCGCTGGAGCAAATATCATAGGCGGCTGCTGCGGCACGTCACCGGACCACATTCGCGCCATCCGCGAGGCCATCGCCCGGGCATGATGACCCGGTAAAGGAGCCGCCATGAGCACAACCACGGAAGCCACCCTGTCCACCGTCGGCCAGTTGCGCAGCTTTATTGCGCCCGCCGCCCCGGCCACGCGCACCCCCTGTGATGGCTCGGAGTCCGACTTGCGCGTCGAGTATGGTTTCACTCCGCTCTGGTACAGGGCGAACTGCGACGTGGATTTTTCGGAGCGCTGGCACCTCGATCCCCTCTATCGCGGCGAAACGCTCGTGCGCATGCGCCGGGAACTGAATCGCCGTTTTCCCAGCCTGCAACTCGGCGGCGCCAACCCCGACGCGGCGCCGTCCACGCTGGATGGTGTGCACGGGGCAGTGACCATGTCGCGTATCTTCGGTGTAGGCGCGGAGTACTACCCCGACAACTGGCCCGCTGCCCGACACGAGTACCTGAGCGAAGCCCGGATCAAGTCGCTGGAAGTGCCGGATCTTTCCGCGAATCCGGTCTTTGTGCAGATTATGGAGCAGGCGGATCTTATCGAGCGCCACTTCGGACGCATCGAGGGCTACATCAACTGGCAGGGCGTGCTGAACAACGCCTTTCGGATTCGGGGCGACCAGATCTTTATCGACCTGATGATGGATCCCGCACTGGCGTGCCACCTGTTTGAGGTGGTAACCCGGACCATGATCAGCGGCATGAAGTTGCTCTATGCCCGGCAACGTGAATCGGGCGTCATCGTACGCCATGCCACCGTGAGCAATTGCGTGGTGAACATGGTTTCGCCGGATCAGTATCGCGAGTTCATTCTTCCATACGACCGGATGCTCTCCGAGGCCTTCGAGCATTTTGGAATCCACAATTGCGCATGGAATGTCGACCCCTATATCGAGGACTACGCGAGTATAGATAAGCTCGGCTACGTTGATATGGGAATGGATTCCGACCTCCGGCGCGCGCGGGATCTGTGCCCTCGGGCACGGCGGGCGGTGATGTATCGCCCGACCGACCTTACGGGCAAGTCCCTGGACGAATTGGCTGCGGATCTGGCCCGCATACGCCGAGAACTGAGTCCCTGCGACATTGTTATGGCGGATATCGAAGCGGACACGCCCGATGAACGGGTGCTGGACCTCGCCCGCCTCGTGGAAGCAACGCTGGATATCCCGCCCGACGCGTGAGTGACAGGTCGGGCCTCAGTGTGAGCGGGCGTAGTCCCGAAGGCACTCCACGTTGGCCAGCGGTGTCCCGCGAGGCACCTCGCAACCGGCCCCTACGATGTAAAGGGGGCCGGCATCTCGGTAGCAGTTATCAAGCGTGTCCGTAACCGTGCCCACGGAACTGTTGCGCAGCACCGAAACCGGATCCATATTCCCGAGAAGCACCTGCCGGGCCGGCATGGCGTGACGAGCGTCCGCAAGGGAAGCCATGTAGTCCAGATCCACGATGTCGCAGCCCAGACGGCCCATCCCCGCGAGGATGGCGGAAGTATTGCCGCAGATATGCAGGCGGACCAGGGTGCCCATGGCATGCAGGCCGTCCACCAGTTGCTTTTCATACGGAAAGACAAACTCTTCATAGAGGTGCGGGCCGATGAGGGACGCCGCGGCATCACCCACGCCAATAATACCGGCTCCGGCATCCACCTGCGCCTTCGCGAAGGCGAGGGCCATTTCGACATTGAAGGCGAAGAGATCGTGGATGAAGGCGGGGTCGTCGTAGAAGTCCATCATGAGGGTATTGATACCCCGCAGGTCGGCACCCTCGGCGCAGGGGCCCTCCACCCAGCCCTCAATGAGTTTCTCCCCACCCACGCGCTCCTTGAACAAAGCCGCGGCGAGCACCCGATCGTGCATTCGGCCGCCACCAAGCGGATCGGGCAATTTCAGCGTGAGCAGGTCGGCCTTGTTGGCGAGCCGCGCATTGATCTCGTCAATCGCGGGGGGCTGGTCGTCAAAATAGACCACCGTCGCGCCACAATCCGCGGCCTCCCGGCCGGGATCGGAGATGCACGACACGTGATCGAAGTCGAAGCGCTCCGCCGTGCAAATCTGGGCCTCCACGAGAACGCGGTGGTCATTCGCATAGTCGCGGTAATGCACGCCCGTCTGGTCGGCGGCAAACATCATGGTGATAGGCATCAGGGGGAGTGAATCCGGGGTTTTTCCGGAAAGCATGGCCAGAACCCGTTCGCGACCTGTCATTGTTGTCTTTCTCCCTCGATTTTCCTAGAAGGACAGCAGGCATTGCCAGACATACATGTTGGCAAGGCTGTCCACGTTGTCCCAGATTCGCTCCAGTATGCGTTCGTCGCCCTGGACTGGCGCCAGTTCTTTGCGCTTTTCGGGCCAGGGCATGCACGCCCCGGCCTTCAGATTCGGGACTGGAATCCTGGCCATGGCCTCGGCGACAGAGATGGGCGGGTTCAGGCCTGGGTTGGCGGGGACTGTAGAGGAACCCGTTGTGCTGTATACCCCGTAAGATCGGGTGAATTCGGTCATGGCGCGAACGTTTTCAACGCGGGCGTCGTTCTGGATGATCGCGCTCGCATCCATGATATAGCCGCCGTCGCCCGCGACCGCGTCAATGACATCTTTACAGCGGGCCGTCACCTGCTCCGGAGTGCCGTAGGAAAGAAGAGCGTTGGGAATGCCGCCGCTGATGCAGAACTTCTTGCCGAGCACCCGGTGGGCTTGGAGAATGTCACCGCGATCCACATGGTACTGGATGCTGCCGGGCGGCAGCTCCGCAAACGCTTCGAGGTGGGCATCCCAGTCGCCCTCGGCATAGAAGAGGGTCTGGTGGCCATGAGCCCACAGGGCTTCGATGATCGGCTTCAGCGTCGGCCAGTTGATCGTGTTGAAATGCTCCAGTTTCACGAAAGGCGCGCCGCCGCGATGGAGCCAGAATCCGATGGGAACATTCTTGTCCGGGTCGGCCGTCGTCAACGCCACGTGGAGCAGGTGCGGCATGAGGGCCTTGCAGGCTTCCAGCACCAGTTCCGGCCGCTCCAGCAGGTCCATCGTCAGGCCCATATAGCCCCGGAGCTTGTCGCCAAGAATGTCCAGGGGGGACTTGAAGATGCCCGCGATGGCGGAGACGGTGCCGCATTCCGCCTTCAATTGCTCGATGGCGGGTGGAAAGGCGTTGAAGTAGGCCAGCATGGCCATTCCGCCCTTGAGGAACGACAGGTTGTTGCGTGTCGTGACGGGCTCGCCAATGGGACACACATCCCGCGAAACGCGGGGGAGCCAGACATTCATCAGAAATCCCGTGGGATCGGCGATGAGTTGCTCGTACTCATCGGCCTGCATGAAGGATTGCCCCTCGGGAGGTTCGAGGAACTGGAAGGCGGTATCGGCGGGAATCTCGACGCCCGGCGTGGCGTAATACTTCAGGCCAATCGCCTGCGTGAGGCCGGTCCAGACGTAGACCATGCTGGCGGGGACTGCGTCCCAGTCAAAATCGGTGGCGCATTTTCGCATGGCGCGAAAGGCCAGATCGTAGTCGTGGGTGACCTGCTGGCAGGTGTAGCCCGCGTATTTGGCGGTGAACTCGGCGGCAAACGGGCGAATCGGAATGCGGTCCGGCTTGCCGTTTCTAAGCGCGGTCACATAGCGGTCGAAGCGTTCCGCATAGCGTTGGGCGGGATCGTTCCCCATCGTACTGTTCCCCAGTATTTCGTGACGCTCCCACTTCCCCAAGTCGGAGCCATTGCCTCTATCATAGATCGGCGGAGACGCGTTTACAATCATAATCTGCAACCGTACTTATCTCCGTGGCGACCGGGTGGATTTTAGGGTGGCCCCGACGGTCCCGCGAGGAGTATGATCAGGTCAGACGCTCCGCCCGGGAGTACCCGACACGGCAACGAGGCCGAGTCCCCGATCTCCCTCGCGGTGGGGCCGCCACGGAGAGAAGGGAATATGGACTCGCTGCTAGAACTGATTGCACTCCACACCGAACGGGGAAAAGTAAACCGGGACGCACCCTATCCGCCCGACCTCAAGGGTCAGGAGGGGGTGGACGAATTGACGGCCAGGGCCCTCGCCGAGGGCCTGGATCCGAACAGCGTCCTCAATGAAGGGTTGATGGCCGGCATGAGCCGTATCGGCGATAAGTTCAGCCGGCATCAGGCCTTTGTTCCCGATCTGCTCATGGCCGCCCGCGCCATGAGCGCCGGCATGGCCCACCTGAAGCCCTTCTTCGACTCCGGCGTCACGAAGCACAAGGGCACACTCGTGATCGGCACGGTCCAGGGGGATCTTCACGACATCGGAAAAAACCTCGTGGCCATGATCATGGAGGGTGGCGGCTGGGAAGTCATCGATATTGGGGTGGACGTATCCGCCGAGAAGTTTATCGCCGCGATCGACGCCCACCCGGGTTGTGTGGTGGGGCTGAGCGCCCTGCTGACCACGACCATGATGAACATGGAAAAGATTGTCCAGGCGATCAAGACGCAGCGGCCCGACACCAGAGTGATCGTGGGCGGCGCACCCCTGACCCAGGAATTCAGCGAGAAAATTGGCGCGGACCATTATTCCCGCGATCCGCAATCCGCGCTCCAGTTTCTGTCGGCTTCGAGCGCCTGAGCCACCGGATTGGAAAGCGTGTCCGCCATGTGCGAAGCGACGACAACCTGCGGCCCGGAAACCTATCACTTTCGTCTTGACGCGGCGTCCCTCGGTCTGACCGCAGATGAAGTCGCCCGGGGGATGGGCTATGCCGGTGGCGCGGCATCGACGCATTTCGCCGAGGACCTCGACCGGCTCCTGCTTGAGGCGCCGGCCCGCGCGCAGATCGAAGGCGGCTTTCGCGTTTTCTCTCCGGAAGACATTCTGCTGGAGACGGAAGGCTTTCGCGCATGCGGAAATGAATTCCACACGGGGCGTGTCATCGCCAGGCCCCTTCAAGGCGCTGCGACACTTGCGTTCTTCGTAGTGACCGCGGGCAAAGGGATGACCGATTGGTCTCAGGAGCTCATGGGGGGCGGGGATCACTTGCAGGCATATTTCGTGGACGCCCTTGGCTCGGAGCTTGTGGAGAAGGCCGCCGACCGGGTCGAGGAGCAAATCGTCGCGTGGGCCCTTAATCGGGGTCGGGGCACGACGAATCGGTACAGTCCCGGATACTGCGGCTGGAGTGTCTCGGAACAGCACAAGTTGTTCTCTCTGCTGCCGCCCGACTTTTGCGGAATCACGCTCACGGAGTCGGCATTGATGCAGCCGGAGAAGTCGGTGAGCGGTGTCATTGGAATTGGGGGCGCGGTGAGGAAGGAGGCCTACGGGTGCAAGATATGCTCCATGGAGGACTGCTTCCGGCGCGTGATCGACCGCGCACCAGGCGAGCAGGAAACGCTTGCCTGATCTTAAGGGCGATTGAATCGTGGCGGCGATCGCCGGGGAAAACCTGAACACAATCGTACAGCATGCGAATCGGGACGTTGACTGTGACGAACCCGGAGCGGCGCATGTCGAATACGGCAAAAGAAGGAGCGTGTCATGAAATGGAAAACAGATGAAGGCGCATGGAATCCCTACCTCGCGGGGGCGCTGGTGGGTTTGCTGGCGATAGCCTCGGCCGTGGCAACGACCTACGTGATTCCGAAAACCCAGTTTCTCGGCGCATCCACCACCTTTGTCCGCGCCGCCGGTCTGGTGGAAATGTGCGTCGTGCCCGACCACGTCGAGGGCAATGCCTATTTCACCAAAGAGAAAGTGAAAGTGGACTGGCAGTTCATGTTTGTTGTCGGCATCTTCCTGGGGGCGCTGATTTCCTCGCTCACCAGCGCCAGCTTCAAATTGGAAAGCGTCCCGCCAACCTGGAAGGCGCGTTTCGGCGACTCCATTGGTAAACGGGCCCTGGGTGCCCTTGGCGGGGGCGCTGTCGCCATGTTCGGCGCACGCCTCGCGGACGGATGCCCCAGCGGCCATGGGTTGAGCGGTCTGATGCAATTGTCGGTCAGCGGCCTGGTCGCAATGGCCATGTTCTTTGGCGCGGGGGCTCTTGTGGCCCATTTCATCTACAAGGAATCCTGACATGGGCGTACTGTTACTCGGGCTCATCACCGGTGTCATCTTTGGCGTGCTGTTGCAGAAGGGGCGCGTGCTTCGATTTGAGAAGCAGGTGGGCGCCATGCTCCTGAAAGACATGACCATCCTCAAGTTCATGATGTCCGCAATTCTGGTGGGGCTTGTCGGGCTGTATGCCTTGTCGGATCTGGGCATCATCACCCTCAGTCACAAATCCATGAACGTCGGCGGTGTTGTTCTGGGCGGCCTGCTCTTCGGCGCAGGCTGGGCCGTCATGGGGTACTGCCCCGGAACCTCCGTCGGCGCGTTGGCCGAAGGACGCTGGCATGCCATCTTCGCCGTAGTCGGCATGCTCATCGGTGCGGCCGTGTACGCCGAAGTCTACCCGGTGCTGTTGACCTCGGTATTGGCCTGGAAAGACTTCGGCAAAGTCGGTATTTCGGAGTCCCTCGGCGTTTCACACTGGGTGGTCATTCCCATTTTCGTAGCGGGAACGCTGGCGATGTTCGCCTGGTTTGAGAAGAAGAAATTGTAGTTCGGGAGTCATGCCCAAGTTGTCTTTGCGCCTTCGCGCCTTTGCGTGCGAATAATCTGAAAAATAGCGATTAACGCCTTTCTGAGGGCGGGTCGGAGAGTCAAATGCAAGTCTATCCCAGATTTTTCGGTCCGCTCTTGCAGAGCGCGATGCTATCGCTCTGTCTGATGGCAGGCGCAACCGCGGAGGAGGTGGCAGGCAACGAACCCAAAGCTTTTTCTCCCGCGCTCGGCGAGCGACAGTTGTTTCTCGATGATGCAGGTATCGCGATCATCGAGAATCTTTCGCGCACGATGCACACGCCCGTGAAACGGGGCGCGGTGCTCCGACCCACGCCGCCCGACGAGACTTCGCTCCAGACCCGGAGCGCGCCCGCATGGGACCCGGAGGCGAAGGTCTTCAAACTCTGGCTGTTGGCCTCGCGGACGGACGGGAGCAGCGGAACCGCCTACGCTGAGAGCGTCGATGGGCTTCACTGGACCAAACCCGCCCTGCGACAGAAGGAAGTGCGGGGTTCGCTGGAGAACAATCTGGTGACGCCCGATCCCGCGCGGGAGTGGCCGGCAAATGCCATTGAGAATGTGGTCTACGATCCGGACGACCCCGATCCCGCCCGTCGATTCAAGGGCTTCGCCCATTGCTACGACCGGGAGCCGATGGTGAGCCCGGATGGCATTCACTGGACCCTGCTCGATGTTCCAAAGCTGAAGTCGAGCGATGAGTCCAATCTGAGCTACGATACCCGGACCCATACCTTCATCGCCACGTTGAAAACGTGGGGTCCCCACGGGCGTTCCCATGTGATTATCACCAGCCAGGATTTCGAGCACTGGACGGAACCGGTATTGACCTTTCACGCGGACGATCTCGATCAGGAGATCGGCCGAAAGAACATCGCCGCCCGCTTCGCCGACCCTGCGCTTCAGCAGCCTTCCCACAATATCCCGGAAACCTACAATGTGGATGTGTACAACGTTTCCGTGTTTCGATATGAGGGGCTATATATTGCCATGCCGTCCTTCTATCATCAGACCGGTAAGGTCCCGAAGGACTGGCCAGGCTTTGACGACCCGCGTATCCCACCGGACATGGTAAAGGGCTACAAGGAAAGTGGAGACTGGAGCGGCTTCCACGAAGTGCAACTGATGGCCAGCCGTGACCTCAAAGAGTGGCAACGTCTCGGCGATCGCCAGCCCTTTCTCGCCTCCTCCAAACTCGGTAGCGGGGCCTATGATCTGGCCTGCGTGCTGCCCCCTTCGTTTCCCATAGTCCGCGGGGACGAGCTCTGGTTCTACTACACCGGCGGAATGAATTACGGGCTCGCCTTGAACAAGGGCGTGGCCTCGGACGCCTTTGCGGTCTGCCTCGCGGTGCTCCGTCGAGATGGCTTCATCTCGCTCGACGCGGGCGAAACCCCCGGGACCGTTAAGACGCCGCCATTCACGATGCCGGAGGGCGCTCTGTGGGTAAACGTGGATGCCTACGGCGGCGAAATTCGCGCGGAAGTGCTAATGGATGGGGGAGAGGCGCTCGCGGAGTCGACGGTGATTTCAGGCGATCATCCGCAGGCCGAACTGGTCTGGGAGCGTGGGGCGCTGGATACGATCCGGGGAAAAGAGGTGCGCCTGCGATTCACCCTGAGGAAGGGCAGCTTTTATTCTTGGTGGTTTGGCGAAAAATAGCGAGATTACCCTGCTGCAGGCCTTCGGAGGGCGCTCGGTAAATCCTTGTATGCATTCTAAATCCAAGCTGACCCACCGGCAATGCCGGCGAGAATTCAGCAGGCTCCACCGCTCCACCGTCAATCTTTGAGACAATAATGCACGAGGCTAACCGCCTTTGACAGTATATACTTCCACCGCGGCCCCTTTCAGGGGCCTTCCTCATACCACCGGTTCTACCGGTGGTTACTGAATTTCCCGCAAGCGAAGGCGCAAAGACAAGTAAGAATTGACGTGGAACTGGAATTGCCTGGCTCGCAGGAGGAATCGCAGTCGGGGGGTGATTTCTTTCCTCCCGATTCTTCTTCGTGCTCTTTGTGGCCGTCGTCGTGAAACATTGGGCCGCGGTCCGAGCAACCGGACGCGAAAACATAGTTGGATCGCGGTCGCGGGCGTGCTAAGATCCACACAATGGCAGGTTGGCAGCTAACCTTTCGAAAGGGAATGCCGCCATGCGTGCGCGCTCTATGCTGGTTACGCTATCACTGACCACCCTGGGGGTACTGGGGAACGCCATGTCCGAGGACTTGTCTGAACTTCGCACCCTCTTTGCCAATCCCACCCGCGAGTACACCACCGGTCCGCTCTGGGTCTGGAACGACATGCTGACCGAGGAGCAGATCGTCTCCACGCTGGAGGATCTCGCATCCCAGAATGTCCGACAGCCCTTCATCCATCCCCGCCCCGGTCTCATGACGCCCTACCTGTCCGACGATTGGTTCCGGCTCTGGAAAAAGGCGCTGGAGACCGCTGAGCGTCTGGACATGAACATCTGGATCTACGACGAAAACTCCTACCCGTCCGGGTTTGCCGGGGGCTACGTGCCCCAGGCGATGCCGGAGTCCCGTGGCATCGGACTGAAATTCGAGCCCCTCGATGCGCCACCGGCGTGGACGGAGGACATGCTGGCCGTCTTTCGAATTGACGGCGAGCAGAGCACGGAGGTTACGGCTTCGGTCAAGTCCGGCGCCCTATCGGGGCCAGGTTCCTACCTCGCCGTGCGCATCGAATTGGCCAAAGAGTCGCCCTGGTTCGGCGGATGGAGCTATGTAGACCTGCTGCACCCCGGTGTAACCCAGAAGTTTCTCGAAATTACCATGGGCGCTTACGAGCGTGAAATCGGTGACCAGTTTGGCAAGCGCATGCCGGGCGTATTCACTGACGAACCCCACCTGCGTCCCGGCGGACAGCTTCACTGGACCCCCGATCTGCCGGAGCAGTTTTCGAAGCGCTGGGGCTACAGCCTCACGGAGAATCTGGCGAGCCTTTCGAAGCCGGTGGGGGATTGGCGTCGGGTTCGTCACAACTATTACCAGACCCTGCTGGACCTTTTTGTCGAGCGCTGGGCCAGGCCCTACTACGACTACTGCGAATCCAAAGGCATCGAATTTACCGGGCACTACTGGGAACACGGCTGGCCGGACGCCACCACGGCGCCGGACAACATGGCGATGTATGCCTGGCACCAGCGCCCGGCCATCGACACCCTGTTCAACCAGTATGACGAAGGCGTCCACGCCCAGTTTGGCAACACGCGGTCGGTGCTGGAGCTCTCCAGCGTGGCCAATCAGCTCGGCAAGGAGCGCACCCTCTGCGAGGCCTACGGAGGCGCAGGATGGGAAACGCGCTTTGAAGACATGAAGCGCATCGGCGACTGGCTCTATGTGCTGGGTGTCAACACCATGGACGAGCACCTGTCGCGCATCTCCATGCGCGGCGCGCGCAAGGCCGATTACCCGCCGTCCTTCTCCTATCACAGCCCCTGGTGGGAGGCCTACCACGTCCCCGCAACCTACTTCGCGCGCCTCTCCGCTGCACTTACCCACGGCGAACAGGTCAATGAAATCCTCGTGCTGGAGCCCACCACAACGGCGTGGATGTACCAGGGAGAACCGGCGGATACCCGCGCGGCCCTGGGCGACGCCTTTCAGGCGCTCGTGGTGAAGCTGGCCCAGGCCCAGGTGGAGTTTGATCTGGGCTGCGAAGACATTATCGCCGATCACGGTGCGGTAAAGGGCAACCGCTTCGTCGTGGGCGAGCGGGCATACCATACCATCGTCATTCCGCCCCTGCTGGAAAATCTCAACAAGGAAACCGCCGCGCTGCTGGAGAAGTTTGTTAAGAACGGCGGCATCGTCTACTCCTGTGCGGGCGACTCGCCCAGCTATATCGGTGGTGTGAAGTCCGAAGCGGTCGCGAAGATGGCCGCCGGATGGACCGTAGCCTCTACCGATACCATCGCAGACACGCTCCTGGGGGACAGTGCAATCGTTCAACGCGCCGCAGGGGATCAAGGGATACTCTATCATCATCGGCGCCAGTTCGACGGCGGGCAACTGCTCTTCCTGGTCAACAGCAGTTTGGAGAATCCGACTCGGGGCACCCTGTCGAGTGGCGGACTTGCCGTGCGGCAATGGAATCTGGAAAGTGGCGAGATTGCGCCCTACGCCGCCGCCGGCGAACCGGTCACTTTTGAACTACCCCCTGCGGGAAGTCTGCTGCTCGAATGGCAAACCAACGGCGAGGACGCCGCGCCGGTGGTGACCAGAATCGCAGGCGGTCCGGTGGCAGCCACGGCGCCAATGGCTGTCAAGGCCACCGAGCCCAACGTACTCACCGTTGACTTTGTCGATGTGTCGGCCCAGGGCAAATCCCTGCAAGGCATCCACTATAGCCGCGCGGCCGAGTTCGCCTTTCAGCAGCACGGCCTCGATCACAATCCCTGGGATCACGCCGTCCAATTCAAAGACGACCTCATCAGCAAGTCCTTTCCCGAAGGGAGCGGCTTCACGGCGACCTATCGCTTCAACATCGCCGGGACCCCGCCCGCGGGCCTGCGTGTTGTGGTGGAGAGTCCGGATCTTTACACGATGACCTTCAATGGAAAGGCGGTCGGCGCCCTTCCCGGAGTCTGGTGGTTTGACAAGTCCTTTGGCGTGATTGACGTCGGGCAATTGGCGCGCGAAGGGGAGAACACGCTGGAGTTGGCGGCCACGCCCTTCACCATGCTGCACGAAATCGCGGCGATCTATGTGCTCGGAGACTTCGCACTGGAGGCCGTTGAGAAGGGATTCAGCATAACCACCGCCAAAGCGCTCCAGCCCGGCCCCTGGCGCGATCAGGGTATGCCCATGTACGGTGACACCGTGTGCTACGCCCAGACCTATGAGATCGCGGATGCAGCCGGTATCTATCGTGTCGCACTCTCGGATTGGTGTGGCAGCGTGGCCGAGGTGCGTGTCAATGGGACTTCCGCGGGTTACATCTGGCGTCAGCCTTGGACCTGCGATCTGAAAGGACTAATCAAATCGGGCGCCAACACCGTGGAGGTGCTCGTCATCGGTACGCCCCGCAACACCATGGGTCCCTTCCACGGCAATGCCGCGCCGGGACTTGCCGGGCCGGAGCACTTCCGTAAGGCCCCTGAAGCGGGGCCGCCCGCCGGAACGGAGTACAGCAACGTGGCCTATGGGCTGTTCAGCCCCTTCGAGTTAATACCCGTCACCACGGAATAATCGTCTGCCCTGAATGTCTGAGCTCCCGGTGACTGGCGCCTGCCAGACACCGGGAGTCGCGGGCCGGAATGAGGAGGACCACAACATGGCACAGGTGAACCTGAGTCGGCGCGGATTTCTGAGAAATGTGGGCGTGGCCACGGCCCTGGCGGGCGCGGGGCCGTCGATCAATGTCGCGGGTGCGAATGATCGCGTGATTATCGGCTTCATGGGTTGCGGCGGTCGCGGCCAGTTTCTCATGGACGAGTTTGCGCGCCGTGACGACGTGGAGATTCGCTGGCTGACCGATTGCGACGCGAACCGGCTCGCGGATGCGGCGAAGAAATTGCAAGGCATCACGGGCAGGGAAGTGAAGACCTCCCAGGATTTTCGCCACATGCTGGACGACCCGGAAGTGAACGGGGTCGTGGGCGCGCTGCCGGATCACTGGCACGCCCTGGCCACGATTCTGGCGTGTCAGGCGGGCAAGGACATGTACGTGGAGAAGCCCACGGCCCACAGCATCTGGGAGAGCCAGAAGATGGTCGAGACCGCGCGCAAATACAACCGCGTGGTTCAGGTGGGTGCTCAGAATCGAAGTAACGACTATGTGTACGCCGCCTTCGACTACCTGAGATCGGCGGACTTCGGCGATCTGCACTTTGTGCGTGTGCTGAACAGCAAGGAGCGAAGCAACATAGGGCGACCGGAGGATAGCGAGGTGCCCGCCGGTGTTGATTACGACATGTGGCTCGGGCCCGCGCCGGAGCGGCCCTTTAATAAGAATCGCTTCCACTATGCGTGGCACTGGTTCTGGGACTATTCGGGTGGCGACATCATCAACGACGGCGTGCACCAGATCGACGTCGCGCGATGGTTGATCGACCGGGATTACCCGAAGTCAGTGTCGTCCGCGGGCGGCCTCTATCATTTTGACGACGCCCAGGAGACACCCGACACTCACAGCGTAATCTGGAACTACGACGGGCTGACGATGGTTTTCGAGCAGGCGAACTGGGCGCCCTACATGAAGAAGACGCCGCTGGAAGTGCGCGATCTGGATATTCTGCCCAACTGGCCCTTCAGCGGAACGCGTATCGAGTTCTACGGCACAAAACAGGTCATGTACTTCAGCCGGCACGGCGGGGGATGGCAGTGTTTCGACGCCGACGGGCAATCCGTGAAAATCCACCACGGAAAATTCAGCCCGTCCAACACCGCCCACATCGCCAACTATATCGAATGCATCCGCTCACGACAGCAGCCCACGGCGGACATCGAGAAGCTGCACAAGTCGACCCTGCTCTGCCTCTACGGAAACGCCGCCTTTCGTTCTGGCCAGACGTTGACGATCAACCCGGAAACAGAGTACTTCAACGAGGAAGCGGGCAATCAATACGTGAAGCGTACCTATCGCGATCCCTGGGTGGTGCCGGAACAGGTCTGAAACCGTCGTCGGCCACGCCGCTGCCACGTCAGAATATGGAACGGGCGCCTGAAATCCTTCCGCGGAAGGGATCCAGGCGCCCTGGAGTTCTATACGGTTTCAGGAATGACCCACGGCGTCCGGTAATTCGCCCGCAGAAGCCGGTTCGCGTCATCGTTGTCGATGAAGACTTCCTTCTCACCATCCCAACGCAACTTCTGGTTGTTCAGCCGGTTCGAAAGATTGGCCAGGTGGCACAAGTTCATGGAGAGATGCCCATCGGCCACGTCCGCATTCGGCGCCTTGCGATCACGAATGCACTGGAAGAAATTCTCGAAGTGGAGCGGCGTCATCTCGTCCCACTTGTACTCCGAAAGCTCCGAGGCCACGGGGTGGGTGGAGCGTGTCTTCTCGTCGCCCTCATACACTTCCCAGCCGCCGCCATGGCGTCCGAAATACATGAGCCCCTGGGTGCCGAGGATCTCGATCTTCGTCGCACAGAATTCCCAGTCCGGAAATTTGCTCTTGTCCGGCAGCAGCACGATGCGGTGGTTGTAGGGGCACCAGAAGCCGCCCTCGATCATCATCGTGACCTTGTCAAACTCCAGTGTGGAGAATTGGGTGTCGGGCTGTTCCCGACCGTCGTTGTAGCGGTATACCCCGCCCGCGCTGAAGACGCTGTTCGGTGCCTTCTTGCCGATTAACAGACGCGCCAGATCCACCTGATGAATCAGGTCGCCCGTCAGTTCGCCGTTGTAGAAATCCCAGTAATTCTGGAACCAGCGACCCGGCCGGTAGGGCATCATGGGGGAGGGGCCGCACCAGAGATCATAGTCAATACCCTCGGGGACCGGCTCTTCCGGAGGCAAGGCGTTGGGTCCGCCCGCCTGCATGAGATAGACCCGCGCCAGCATCACATCGCCGAGTTTCCCGCTCTGAATGTATTCCAGCGCCGACTGGAGGTAGGGGCCGCTTCGGGTCTGCATGCCCACCTGCACGATGCGCTCATACTTCCGAGCCGCCGCGATCATCTGCTGGCCGTCCCAGATGCTCATCGACTGGGGCTTCTCGACGTAGACGTCCTTGCCCGCCTGGCAGGCCATAATCGTCGCCAGGGCGTGCCACCGATCCGAAGTGGCCACCACAATCGCATCCACCTCGGGATCTTCCAGCATTTTCCGAAAGTCCTGCACGAAGGTCGGCCGGTACTCGTGCCCCTCCATCACAATTTCGGTGGCAGGTCCCGCACAGCGCGTGTCGGCGTCGCAGATGTACTTGATGTGAACATTGGAGCTCATGACGAGGCTGGTCAGCAGGGAACGTCCACGCCCGCCGAGGCCCATCACCCCCACCACCACCTTGTCCTGGGCCGCGGTTGATCGCGCCGCGCTCAGAGCGGCCAGCGTCGCCGCCGCGCCCAGTGACCCTTTGATGAAGCTTCTTCGTTTCAACGTGCTCATTGTGTCGCCCTTTCAAGGTGATCGACGCGGCGCGGGTTCAGCGTCGCGTCGTTAAGGTCAGGGTGCCGGAGACGGCGCATACACGCCGCGAAAGCCCATCGTGCCGCCTTCCTTCAACGGCAGGGTGGTCGCGCCCGACACACCGTCGCAGCCTTCCGGCAAGTCGAGCCACGAGCCGCCGCGCACCACACGATAACCGTCAAGGCCCGTATGGTACGGCGTGGTGTACCAGTTCAGTGTCCACTCGTTCACGTTGCCCGCCATGTCGTGGACGCCGTACGGGCTGGTGTACGCCGCAAAACTGCCCACGGGCGCCGTACTGGCGAAGCCGTCCCCTTCGCCGTCGTAGTTGCAACGCTGTATGCCGCCGTCGTTCGGAAGCTCGTCGCCCCAGGGATACCGGCGATTCACATTCGGATTCGGTTCCTGCTTCTGTTCGTCGCCATCCAGAAAGTTCCCTCCCCGATAGGCTTTTTCCCACTCCGCTTCATCCGGGAGGCGCAGGCCGCACCACCGCAGAAATCCGGCGGCGTCGTACCACGATACATACGACACGGGATAGTTTTCCCGGCCCGGCGCGGCGGTGAAGACGCCATCCGCGCCTTTCACAATGCCGCATCGCTCCAGATTTTCCATCTTCGTGTTGAAGCCCGTTCCACCGATGCCGGCCTCATTGAGATAGTCCACGTACATGCCTGTCGTGGTTTCGTAGCGCCCGATGTGATAGAGCGGAAGGGACGACCTCTGCGGGTTCTTGCCGGATTGATCGCGGCCCTGTCCCGCGAGGCTCTTCATGGCGAATTCGCCACCGGGCACCCGCGCCATGGCGATGGCGCGCACGCGAAACTCCGCGCCGGCCAGGGCGGGGAAATCGCGCTCCGCCGTGCCCCACCAGATCACCTTTTTCGCGCCCGCTTCTTCCACGATGCCCACGCCGTTTCCCTGAAGATTTTCCGGCGAAAGCAATCGCCAGGGGGCCTCGGGCGCGATCCGGTAGTGAATGAAAACGTAGGCGGGCGTCTTCGGTGAGAGGTCCGCGCCATTCAGCGTGTATTCGATGATGACACGCGGCCCCGCCAACTCGGTGGGTTCCTCCCAGGCGTTGGCGCCGTCGACGGGCAGCCACTGGGCACTGCTTTGAATCGAAAATCCAGCCGCAAGGGCCAGCACAACCATGGAAGCACGTAACATCGCAGGTTCCCCGAACTTGATCCAATGCGCTTGAGTGAACGGGGTGAGTATACACCCCTTCAACGCGATGGAGAAGCAAAAACGATACCCGGAAACTCGGCGCCGCGCGGCCTTCCTGTACTGGCATGGTAAATGCATCAATAAAGACAGATTCCAGAGAAAAGCCGCTCCCGCTTTCACCAACCGCCAAAGTATACAGGCCCCAGGACGCGGGAATGGCCCGGAAGGAAGCAACGATCAGTGTTCGGCAGGCAGGTCACTGTCCGGCTGATGGCAACAATTGAACAAAAGTGTATTGAACATATCTGACCCCGCTGCTTGACGGTCTGTCGACTATGGAGGCTTTGCAGTCATGATCGGAATCGGAATTAACCTGGAATTTGTCCGCCACGCGGACAAGCCCTTCGAGTGGGCGGTGGAAAAAGCCGCAAGCCTCGGCTATGAGTTCGTGGAGCCCATGGTTCACTGGGGGCGAGAGTTGCTTAGTGAAGCGGGCTACTTTCACAGCGTCTCGATGCTGGACGATCCCTACCGGATCAAGCGCGCCTGCGAGCGCGCGGGGGTGCGCCTCTCCGGTCTGTCCACGCACACGCCCCTCTGTAAACCGGAAATCAGCACCGAGTATCTCAAGCAGGCAGTCCGCTTCGCCGCGGAGTGCGGCGCTCCGGTCGTCAACACCGACGAAGGACCGAAACCTGTCTGGACCACGGCGGAGGAGGATCACGTCCTCATGCGCTACGTGCTGCGGGAGGCGGCCCCACTGGCCGAGTCCCGTGGAATTCTCATCGGCATTGAACCCCACCAGCAATACAGCAAGACCCCCGAAGGGCTGGACCGGATCTGGGGGCTCGTCGAATCGCCATCCATCGGGATCAACTTCGACACGGGCAACAGCTACCTGTCGGGTGAAGATCCCATAGACTGGCTGAACCGCGTCCTGGACCGCCTGGTCCATCTCCATGCGAAGGACATCTCCATGGAGCAGTCCCACACCGAGCGCGGGCGCGTTACCGGTACGCCGGTGGGCTGTGCCTGCGGCGATGGCGTAATCGACTGGGCCGAGGTCATCGACTCGTGTCGGAAGGCCCCCCGCGACATCGTGCTCTCCGTCGAGTGCGGGACGGTGGAGCAGGCCGCGCGGAGCATCGCTCACTTGCGGAATCTGGTGAAGGGCTGAAGCGGCCCGGCGTCTTCCGCCGGGGCGAGGACGGCCATCCGCCCCCGAAGGGGAGCGCGAATTGTAAGTGTCGTTGAAGTATCTGGAAACCTGGTAGTTTTGGGGATTCCAACATGTTTTGCAGTACGGGAATATCAAGCTCGCCCTGTGGCATTTCCAAGGGTTGGGTCCATGCCGCCGAAGGCCGCTGGAGCGAGCGTCAGCGTCTCCTGAACGCCCTGTGGAAACACCCCTTCACAGTTGGAAGCTGGATCGGAGGATTTGAACGCAATGGAATTCGCGCAACCCTGTTCGCCCGGCGCATTTCCCGCACCCTGCGCGCGCACCGCTTTGTGGCGGTGGTCCTGGCCGTCGTTGCGTCTCTTCCCATGGCCCTGGCGCCGAGCCATCCGCTCTCGGTCTACGCTTTCCTGGCCCAACGCTATGCGGCGTGCTTCTTCGCGCCGGGCGAGGGCGGGAATGAACTCTCGGCTTTCCTCACTTCGGAGGTGCAGGTGGCCCGCTATCGAGAGGAGATCTGCGGCGATATGCGCGATTCAAGCGGAGGAATGATTTTCGCCATCGTCCGCGCGCCCGACGGCGGCTACCGGCACGTGGCACTGCGCACTTGGAACGCATTGCTGCCCGATGCGCTCGCCCAATCGCTCGGGACCTATATGGACTACAAGGAAATACCCTATCTGGGCGACGAAGTGGCCTTGTGGCTGCGGGGAGAAGCCATCGTGGCGATGGGGCACTATCACCCCTTCGGCGGCGGCCCCTCACGGGGCGACCGGCTGGCGCGGCGCTTCTCGGCGACCTCCGAGGTGGTGGTTTCCAACGGCCTGATTCCCTTTATCTACCTGGACGGAGCGTTGCTTTCCTATGGCGACGCGGGCCAGTTGAACACGGACGTTTTCAGAAGTATCAGGATGATGGAGAAGTCCCTGACCATGGCCCTGGGTGAGTTGCCCGTCGATGCGGGACAGCCCACCGCCGGGCTGCGGACTTTCCTCGCTTATCTGAAAGATAGTCGCCATGTCGACATCTGGGATAAGGCGGCTATAGGCGCGGAAGTGACGGGGCTGTGCGATGAGTTTCGGCGGACCTACGCCCCGGCATTTACCGCCGGCTTCTCACCTTCGAGCTACCCGGGGGACCTCGATCGGGCGTCCATGCTCGGTAACTTATCGTCGACAGAGATGTGGGCCCGCAGCCTCCGCGCCGTGAAGGTGGCTTCGGTCCGGCGCCCCAATCGAATGGCGGGTGGTAACGGCGTCACAGATTACGCGTGGAAAAAGAGCGAGCTTTCAAGGCTCAAGATTCCCATCGAAGCGGAGTACTGATCGAGGGTATACACAATGCGCGTCCATACAATCTCAATCTGGTCTTTGGCCCTGGTGGTCGTTTGCCTGGTTGCCCCCGCATTCGCCGATCCGCTTCAGGTGCTGCTCCTGAGCGGACAGAATAACCACGAGTGGCGGGAGACGACGCCGAAGCTGCGCGAGATCCTGGAAAAGGAGGGTGGGGCCGAGGTCGCGGTGCTCGATAAACCCGAGACCATGACAGCCGAGTACCTCGCTGGATTCGACGTGATCCTGAGCAACTGGAACAACTGGGGCGATGCCGCCGCCACAGGCTGGCCCGAAGCGGCGCGGAGCGCGCTGATCGAGTTCGTCGCCGGAGGTAAGGGCTTCGTCTCCGTCCACGCCGGGTCTTCCTCGTTCTACGATTGGGCGGACTACCAGAAGATGGCGATCACCGCCTGGGACCTCCAGAACACGGGACACGGGAAGCAGCATCACTTTACCGTGAAATCATCCGGCGTGGCGCATCCCATCACCGAAGGCATGGCGGACTTCACCACCTTCGACGAGCTCTGGCACAAGGTTCCCGTTCCCCCGGAGGCCCAGGTGCTCGCCACGGCCTGGTCCGACCCGGAATTTCGCGGCACCGGAAACGAAGAGCCGATTCTCTTCAGTCGAGACTTCGGCAAGGGCCGCAGCGTGAACTTCCTCCTCGGCCATCACGTCCGCGCCATGAGCCATCCCGCCTTTGCCACGCTGCTCCGGCGCGCGGTGGCCTGGGCCGCAACGGGCTCCGTTCCACCAGCGCCCCGGAACCTCGAATGGACTCAGACGGGTGAAGCACTAGCGTTGAAACTGAACGGCGCCACCCTCTGGCAGTTGAACTTCGGGAAGGACGCCCGGAAGCCCTATTTTCACCCCCTGGCCCTGGCTGAAGGCCCGGCCTTGACTTGGGAAGCCCCGCCGGATCACCCCTGGCACCACGCGCTGTGGTTCTCCTGGAAGTTTATCAATGGCGTTAACTTCTGGGAAGAGAGCCGGGAAACTGGACTGCCCGACGGCAGGACGCTCTGGGACGCGCCCGTCATTGACACACAGGCCGATGGTTCCGCCGTCGTTCAATTCAACCTGCGCTACGAAATCGATCCGGGAAAGCCTGTGCTGGCAGAGTCGCGGACGCTACATCTTTCTCCACCGGACTGGATGGGCGCCTGCACCATCGACTGGGATGCGACTTTCAAGGCCCTGAATGCCGATGTGGTGCTGGACCGCACGCCCATCGAGGGCGAGCCGGAAGGAAAATCCTGGGGCGGCTACGCCGGTCTTTCCATGCGCTTCAGCCTGATGATCGACGCGGAAGTAAACTCGGAAGCGGGCCCTGTGGCATTGGACGCGCCCCAGGCGAATCTCGACGCCCGCGCTCTGGATTTCAGTGGCGTGATTGATGGCCACCCCGTGGGTCTTGCCATGCTGTTGCGCGAGGGAAGCAACGCCCCGTCGTCACCCTGGTATGTCATCGCGCAGCCGGACAACAACTTTCATTACTTCAGTCCCGCTCTGCTCTACCGCGCGCCCCGCACCCTCAAAGTGGGGGAGACGCTCGCCCTTCACTACCGTATTGTCGTCCATCCCGGCGTGTGGAACAGCCACCGGCTCCGTCAGGAAATGGCCGTCATGAACGCCGCTCAACCGAAACAATAACAGGTCCCCGGGAGTTACACCATGAAAACGCACCCGTCTTCACGCAGGGATTTCTTGAAATGGTCGTCGGCCGCGCTCGCGGTGCCCCTGATTCTTCCCGCGCGCGCCTGGGGCAACGATGCGCCCAGCAATCGCGTTAACATCGCCCTCATCGGCGCGGGCGGGCGCGGAAGCGGTCTGCTCAATGACGCCGTGCACCGACCGGAGGCCCAGTTTCTCGCCGTGAGCGATTGCTACACGGATCGGCGGGAATCCACTCGGGACAAGCTGAATACCTTTTACAAAGGCAACATGGTCCAGGCCTATGCCGACTTTCGCGAGGTGCTCGCCCGGAAGGACATCGACGCCGTGATCATCGCCACGCCCGATCACTGGCACGTGCCCATCGCGATTGCGGCGGCGCGCGCGGGCAAGGCGATCTATGTGGAGAAGCCCCTGGGCGTGAGCATGGAGTGGGCCTGGGAATTGCGCCGCGTCGCGGCGGAGCACAGAACCGTCATCCAGTATGGCACCCAGCAACGCTCCGCGCCCCAGTTCCGCCAGGCCTGCGAACTCGTCCGCAACGGCTACATCGGCGAGGTTTCCCGCGTGGATGCGTGGTGCGCCGATATTTCCAGCCAGTACGCCGCCTTCAGTGTGCCCCAGTACGGCAGTACGGAGCCTGCGCCGGTCCCCGAAGGATTTGATTTTGATCGCTGGACCGGCCCGTCGCCCGAGCGAACCTACACCGTCGATCGCTGTACCTGCTACGGCACCTATCACCTCTACGACTACGCCCTGGGCTTTATCGCGGGGTGGGGCGCCCACCCCCTCGATATCGTCCAATGGGGGCTTGGCACAGACCACACGAGCCCCGTGCAGTACAGCGGCACGGGAAGCCTCCCTACACAGGGACTCTACGACACCATCGAGTCCTGGGACACGGAATGCGTCTATGAAAGCGGCGTGAAGCTCCGCTTCATGGGACACCGCGTAGCGGAGCCGATTGTTTCGGTCTACCGCCCCTGGAAGGACCACGGCACGACCTTCTTCGGAAGCGAGGGCTGGGTCAGCGTCGATCGCGGCGGTATCCTGGCCAGCAACCCTGACATCCTGAAGGTGAAATTCAAAGAGAGCGATGTACGCCTGAAAGAGACCACGAGCCACATGGGCGATCTCCTGCACTGCGCGAAGACGGGAGAGACACCCGTGAGCCCCCTCGAAGCCGCCATTCGCTCCGACACGATAAGCCATCTGTGCGACATCGCGATCCGGCTCAACCGCCCGCTGCGCTGGAACCCGGAAAAGGAGCAGATCCTCGACGATACCGAAGCCACCGCCATGCTCAGCCGGCCCGTCCGCGCGCCCTGGGATCTACACAAGGACATGGTGAGCTGAAGCGATTGAACATGCGCCCCCAAGAGAGGCAACACCAAAGGGGCTTAGTCATTCCTGCCTGAGATAACGCCCATCTTAATGTTCAAAGGGCACAGTGAATTAGTGAAGCAATCTGGGGGGTGTCATCCTTATGAAAGTGGGGATGGCGAGAACTTGCGACGTGTACTTCGCCGCTTTCTGGATTCCCACTTTCGTGGGAATGACTTCGATTACGATGTAGTGGCACTGGACCTCCTGTTGGGCGCTGTCGACCGAGGCGCACTCTGCCTCAGACATGTCCGAGGCCCTTTAAGATATAGCGCTCTCAATCTCGGCAGCCGGACCGAAGCACGGCAGTTCGGTTGCTTTGTGCCGCTATCGTGTTACAAGATCCCGGTTCGTAATTCGACTGTAATCGTGAGGAGAGCATGATGATTCGACGTTTGTTCCCCGCCATCTTGTCTGTGGCGACATTTTTCGTATTGGGTCTGTTCATCACGGTCACCGCCGCCGCCACGGCGGCGGAAGCCCCCGCCGCAGGCGCCGTGCGTACCCTGGAACTGCCGGGTGGCGTTCCCCTGGAAATGGTCTGGATTCCGGCGGGCAGTTTCGAGATGGGCCAGGCCCCGGGCGAGCGCGACGCCTACCCCAACAAGGAAACGCCCCGGCACCCAGTAACCCTCACCCGCGGCTTCTGGATGGGCAAGTATGAAATCACCAAGGCCCAGTGGCAGTCGGTCATGGGCACGAGTCCCTGGGGCGGCCGTGAGCAGGTGTCGGACGACCCCGCATCGCCTGCCGTGTACATATCCTGGGAGGCGGCGCAAGCCTTCAACGAGAAGCTCGCGGATCACTTGAATGAAGACCTCCGCCTGCCCACCGAGGCGGAGTGGGAATACGCGTGCCGCGCCGGCACCACCACGCGCTTTCCCTGGGGCGACGACCTCGACTACGTGGAGATCGATGCCCACGCATGGTGGCGTGGAACCGTCCCCGCCGGTAAAGACGCCAGCGCACAGCCCGTGGGAAAGAAACTCCCCAATCCGTGGGGCCTTCACGATATGAGCGGCAATGTCTCCGAATGGTGCCAGGACTGGCACGGCTACTACTTCGACGGCGAATCGGTGGACCCCGCCGGGCCGTCCTTCGCCGCGCACCGCGTGCTGCGCGGCGGGGGCTGGACCGCCACCGGCGGGCGATGCCGTTCATCGCGGCGCGACCACGAAGAACCCAAGGCGGAGCACAGCCACATCGGCTTTCGCGTCGCCATGGGCGCGCCCGCGCCGCGCCCGGCCGGTGAACCCGTCTTTACTGATGTCTTTGTGGCTGGGGAGGGCGGCGTGAGCACCTACCGCATCCCCGCCATGATCACCGCGTCCGACGGCAGCCTGCTGGCCTTCTGCGAGGCGCGGAAGATCGCGCAGGACGATGCCAGCCCGACCGACATGGTGCTGCGGCGCAGTCTCGACGAAGGCAAGAGCTGGCTCCCCGTCCAGACCCTCGTGCCGGGAACCGGCGCGGAAGCCCTCATGAATCCCTGTGTCGTGATAAACCGGAAAACGGACGAGGTGGTGCTCGTGGGGATCAACGCCCACAAGACTGCCCCCGGCCACCACCGCTGCCTCGTCCTCAAGAGCGCGGACAACGGCAAGACCTGGTCCGCGCCCCGCGATATTACCGAGGCCATCGTCAACGCGGACGATAGCTTCGTGCCCGGCCCCGGCATCGGCGTCCAGATGGACAACGGCCGCCTGATCATTCCCGGCTATACCGGCGAGGCCACCATCGAAATGGAAGAAAACTTTCGCTCCTGCGTCATGTTCAGCGACGACGGCGGCGACACCTGGACCATGGGTGCGCCCGTGGCCGAGCTTTCCGACGAGTCCCAGGTGGTGTCTTTGAAGGATGGGCGCCTCATGCTCAACATGCGCGGCAACATGGGCCGGAGCTGCCGCGGCGTGGCCACCAGTGCCGACGGCGGCGCGAGCTGGTCCACCGTGCGCTGGGACGCCGCCCTCAACGAGTGCCCCTGCCAGGCCAGCATCCTGCGCTACAGCGCCGGAAAGACAGGCGGGAAAGACGGCCTCCTCTTCGCCAACCCGGACAACTTCGGCGAGCTCTACGGCGTCGTGGAGCGAACAAAGATGACGGTGCGCATGAGTTACGACGAAGGCGCCACCTGGCCCGTAAAGAGACTCATCCACGCCGGCCCTTCGTCCTACTCCACTTTGGTGCAGCTCTCCAACGGCGACATCGGCATCCTCTTCGAAGGCGGAGAAAAGCACCGCCGAGAATGGATACGCTTCGCCCGCTTTTCCATGGCCTGGCTCACGGGCGAAATGCTTCCCTGAGCATGGTATTGGATTCAACGAACATGCAAGTATGGAGCGGGGATTCCCCAGTCCTGGTTCAGGGCATGAGAGATATGGAGCGGGGGCTTTCCAGCCCCCGAAGTCCCAAGGGTGTTACGACGTTGGTGTATAAGATTGTCGGAGCGGGGCATGTGAGGTATGGAGCGGGGGCTTTCCAGCCCCCGAATTAAGAGGGCATAAGCATGACGTACGGCGAGGCTGAAGGCCATGAAATAGAAAATCCGCTCGCGAAGCAACTCCCCTCCACGGAGCCAGACGATTGTTCCCCATCCTTCTTTCAGCGAGGCGGCGAAATCGATATCAAGCACAACCGGCTCCCTCACTGGCAGCAGGGAGATGTCTGGTGCTTCGTAACATGGCGATTGGGCGATTCCTTGCCGGCTGCGCTGCTTCGGCAGTGGCGGCAAGAAAAAGATGCGTGGTTGAAACACAATCCGCGCCCCTGGGGTGTTGCTACCGAGCGCGAATACTATGGGATCTTCATGGAGCGCATCGACGGCTGGCTGGACAAGGGAATGGGCTCGTGCCTTCTGCGAGATTCAAGCAATGCGGAAATCGTGGCGGGTGCATTGCGTCATTTTGATGGCGAGCGTTGTGATGTTGCATCTTTTGTGGTGATGCCAAACCATGTGCACGTGCTCTTTCGACCCTTGGGCGAGTATAAGTTGCGAGCGATTCTTCAATCGTGGAAGGGCTTCACGGCGCGCGAAATCAACAAACGTATGAACCGGAAGGGCGCCCTCTGGCAGGAGGACTATTGGGACCGGCTGGTAAGGAGCGATCACCACTTCGAATACTACTTCGGATATATCAAGGAGAATCCGAATAGAGCTGGACTAAAACCGGGGGAGTTTATCTACCTCGAAAAAGACAATTAATAGCGAGAGTATGGAGAGGGAGCTTTCCAGCTCCCCATTTTCTTGGTCTATACGTGAGTCGCGGGCACCTGCCAGATCGCAGTTCACGTTGGCAGTTCCACTGTGGGCCTGGAAAGGCCCCCCTCCATAGCGCGGTGGACTGATAGTATGGAGTGGGAGCTTTCCAGCTCCCCATTTTGAGTTTTGCACGGGAGTCGCGGGCACCTGTCACACCGCAGTTCGCGTTGGTGGTTCTCATGTGGGCCTGGAAAGGCCCCCCTCCATAGCGCTGTGGACTGATAGTATGGAGAGGGAGCTTTCCAGCTCCCCATTTTGAGTTTTACACGGGAGTCGCGGGCGTCTGCAATACCGAAGTTCACGTTGGTAGTTTAGATGTGGGCCTGGAAAGGCCCCCCTCCATAACGCGCCTACTCGGAGCCCTTCTCCAGCATCCGATACCGGATCTTCACGCCGCGCGGTTCTTCATCGTCGAAGCCCAGAATCTGGACAATGCCCAAACCGCCCTCGCGCGTCTTGAAGGTCCACGTCGCAGGCAGCTCGCCCTTCGCGCTGAGGTAGACCGGATTGCCGGGCTTGCCATACTTGAAAGCGTCGTGTTTCAGCGCGCCATTAGTCGCCGCCTCGTCCCAGATCGCATTTGCTTCGGGATTGAGAACTATATCTATGCCGATCAGGCCGCGCACCTCGTCCTGATTGCCGCCGCCCGCGTCAATGCCATTCTTCGCGCACCACGCGAAGGCGTCTTCCGTGCCGTTGAAATTCGGCGGCGTGAAAAGTTTACCGGTGTCGAAGTCGATCATGCAGTTTTCCCCCGAATGACGGATGGTGACTTCGACTTCAGGGCCGAGGGTCGGCGCCGTGCTGGGTTGCATGAACGGTGCCTTCGTGTCGAGCGCATTGGCCGCTCGAATCTCTGAAATCATCGATTCGGCCACGTCCTTGCTGAATTTACCTCCCACGACAAATTTCCCGTCGCCCACTGGGCCATTCAGGGTGGGCGCGGCGAGAATCATTTCCTGGTACATGCAGGCCATCCGGTGGCCGATATTTTCTTCGGTGGCAAGCGCGAGTCGTTCGGAGGCCTTTTCATTCAATCTGATTTCAATTGCGTACTCATTCGGAGTAGCGCCTGGCACCGCCCCGACAGCGGCAAGGTCGCCCTCACCGACCAACACGTCATCAAGTAGCCAGAGTTCGTCGACTTCATCAGGCGGCCTGTTGCTCGCCTCCCGCGGAAATGCCTTCGCGCCTTTGTCGTCGGGCTTGGCTGCAACCATACGAATCTGGAAGACGGAATGAGCACGGAACAGTTCAGGATCGTCAACAAATTCTATAGTCCGCTCCCCTGTCATCAAAGTGCCGGTCCAGTCGTCAGGCCGGGGTGCGTTATCCCCCGACCTCGCATACGTGTCGGGGAAGTGGACCCTGAACTGCACCTTGTGAATGCCGGCATGAGAACGTGCCCACGTGGCCACAGGGTGTAAAGGGGAGCGGCCTGATGCTTCCGGCATAATCGTGAAACTCGCGCTCTCGATCGCCCCGACTTCTCCCGGCGCGAGTTTGACGCGACGTACTGGATTGAGGCCAGTGCCTTGCGATGTGCCGCCCGCCCGTTTCTTCCCCTGATCGTCGGTAACGAAGCACTGGTCACCATTTCGCCATTTGCTGGACAAGAACTCCAGCGGAATTGGCCCGATATTGCGCACCAGGTATTCCATCCCAATCGTTTCGCCCAGGGCATACGTCTCTTTTTCAGGAATGAAACGCACGGCGGCCTGAAGACCATCCACGACGGGGCCCCAAGACGTGTCTGCCGCCGGAGGCGTGATGGCGTCACCCGCGATGCGCGTCAGAAGATTGGGGTCTTCGAGCAGGGTGCCTAGATAGTCATGATTGAAAACTGAGTAGGGTGAATCGCTTGAGTTGGCGCTGCTTTGCTCCCCATTGGATTGGGCTGATTTCTCATGAGGATAGAGCGCAATCCCATGTATCGTTCGCCATTCGTAGTCGCGAATCTGGATCTCAAGTTCCTCCGCCTCCTCTGGCGCGATACCGTCAAATATCCACTCGGATTGCGACATTTCCTCACCATCTCTGCTTACTGTCATTCGGAGAGGGTGGGCGGCGCTGGCTGCGTCGATAGCGACCACTCGGCGTTCTTGTTCAAGCGACTTGTGAGTAACGGTGATCCGCTTTGCGCCGTCTTGGTCAAAGACGTCACTGAATGTAGCGCTGAATTCACTATCCGATACGCCGGTGTCGCATCCAATGCAACCGCTGAACACGGTTTTCCAAGGTCCGGCAGCGACTCCGACTTTGACCGAGGCATCTTTTGCGTTCATAGGAAATGTTGCATCAAATGCGTTTCTGAGGGACGCTCCGGAACCGCTACTGCCTATCGTCGAGCTGGAGCCCGGCCGTTCAATTTTGCACATAAACGTAACACCCGTCATGGAGTGGCTATTGAGCGGCGGTAGCAACTCGACAAGGAACTTGCGTCCGATGGTTTCGGGTAGGAGCGTGACGTTGCTTACGTCGGCCGTTACTCCCTCCGGTGCCAATGCCATTGGAGAACCGTCTGCCGCCCAGAATATACCACTGGCCTCGCCGATTGTATCGCCGACACCGATGACGTGCGCCCGGTAGCCGCCGGGGAATTCGACGCTGAACGCACCGTCGGGGCGATCTGCATCGGGTTCGCTGTCATTCTGCGTTTCCGGACTCACCGGGCTTTCCGGTATGCTCTCGGTGCGTGGGTTCAGCGCAATCGGCGTATCGCCGCTCGCATTCGCCGTAGAAGGATTATCGCCAGAGGCTTCCGTTGGCGCCGCGAGGAGCGGATCCAGAGCTATCCCGTCAAAATAGAAAGTCTTCCGAAAGTCGGTCGGGTCCGCGACCTGCCCGAATTCGAGTTCGAGCAGTTGATCTGCAGGTAATGGGAAATTCACCACTTCTAATTCCGCGCGATCAAAATCCACGAAGTGGATTGATTGCGGCCAATAGGTGTTTCCCCGCTGATCCTTGGCGGAAACCGTCAGGCGTCCGCCTTCCCAGTCACCCGAGCGCCGGAGCACCACGGTACAGTGCGATTCCGATTCGGGATTCAACGCGAGCCATGTGACCTCTCCGCCCCCCTCGGAATACTCGACGTTCCATGAACCGGCGCGGACCTCCTCGATTTCGACCCAACCGGTGCCCCCGGTCGTGATGGCCATGTCAGTCTTGCCGACGGGGAGGTGATGGTGGGCGGACGGCGAATCCTTCAGCAGATCGACGCGAAACCAGAGGTCGATATTTTCGGGCCATTTTCCGCCGCGCCGCGCAAGGAACACCGCGTTGTTGAGAGCGGAAACGAAACCGCCCGTGAATTCTACGTCCTGTTCCAATTTGTGATAGCGCGAATCACTGTCCCAGAGCACGCTTCGAGTTTCGTGGTCGAAGACGCGGATCTGAACCACGTCGAAGTCTTTTGGGAACTGTTGCCTTCCGCCGATATCGACGAGCAGGCAATCCCAGTCCCCTTCTTCTAACTCGGGGAATCGGCCGCGGTGCGGGAACTCATGGGGCCATGCGGGGAATTCGAGTAGCTCCAAGGCCTCGGGCGCGTCCATGCGCCGCACCTTGGTCAGTTGGAAGTCCCTGCCGCTTACCCTGACCACTCCCGCTGCGTCGGAAGCGACTGCCTGTTCGTACGCGCCGCCCACAATTCCCACGCCCGCCGTAGGCAGCATCGCGGCCTTTCCCCGACTCTCGAACCAGCCAAGCTTCGGGTAACTAACGTCGAATCCTTCAGGAAAGCTCCTGGTGCTCGTCCTGTACACGGTGTCATAAACGGGCAGATAGACGCAGCCTTCAGAATCCGTGGTTAAATCGAAGTACTTCAGATTCAGGCTTGGATCCAAGCTTCCGCCCTGGACGCGATTGCACTCGATCTCAAACTTGCGGATGGCAGCGCCCACGATCGGACTTCCGTCCGCATGCTCGTAACGTTGAATGAGCACCACGGGAGCGTGGCGGTACGAGCGCAGGAAATAGTCTTCGGCCACGGCCGTGTTGCCATTCATTTGGTGCCAGGTGCCCAGCAAGTGCTCCACATAGAAAAATTCTGGATGTTTCGACAAAAGCGCTTCGAGCGATTCCCGAACTTCTGGAAGTGAGTATCGATTCACACGGTTGTGGATTGCGTTGTACCTCTGGGTCAGTTCGAGACACTGGGCGATGGCTTCCGCATCTCCGTCGCTCAATTTGAACGGGAGATTTCTCCAACCGCCGAAGAAACTCTCCAGGGAAGTCTTCTTAACAGGCTTCGCAATAGCCAGGAGATCACCGGTCGTGGAAATTTCTCGTGTTACGGCCACGGCACCCAGCACACTCACGACCACGCTTAGGGTGGCGATACAAATCACAGCGAATTTTCGGGTGACGAGTCCCCGATTCCGCGCGGCGTCGAGGACCGCCAGCAGTCGCCCCTCAAGTTGGCTTTTCTGGGCCATGGTGATGGCGGCGGCGCTGACGACGGTGCTTGCGCGCAACGTACGGGCGATTTCGAGGAGGTTTTCGGCGTAGGCGGAGGGGCGTTCGCCGGCGGCGAGGACGAGGTCGTCGCAGGCGTGTTCGCGCTCGATGCGGAGCTGGCGGAGGGCGAGCCAGGCGAGGGGGTTGAACCAATGGAGGGAGGTGGCGGTGCGGGCGATGGCGTGGGCCAGGCAGTCCCGGCGTTTGACGTGCGCGAGTTCGTGGAGCAGCACGACGCGGCGCTTTTCTTCGGACCACGCGAGGGCGTCGTCGGGTAGGAAGACGGCGGGCTTGATGAAGCCGGTGGCCATGGGCATGGAGCCCGCCGGGCTGCGCAACAGCCGCGCCGTACGCTTCAGGCCGATGCATCGGCCTAGGGCGGTGGCCAGCGCCTGGAGGTCGCCCTCGGAAAAGGCTTCAGCGCGGCGGCGCATGCGCGCGACGGCCACGACCCCTGCGGCGAAGGGCGCGAGGGAGAGCAGGGCGAAAGAGAGCCACGTTGCCAGCAGCCATACGCCGTAGTTCATCGGGGCTTGCGCGGATTCAGGCGGCGTTGCGTCGATTGGCGCGGCTGGCCGCTCGCTGCGTGCCGCAGGGGGGATGACATTGGGTGCCACTGGCGCGATTTCGGTCATGGGCGTCGAAACGACAACGGGTGCTGCGGGTGCCGTCGCGATTGGCGGCGTAGCGGCAATCGGCGCCACGGCGGGGGCCTCAATCGCAGGCAGAATAGGAAGGGTCCACTTCGGCATCATCAGCGACACCACGGGCAGGATCAGCAACCCACACAGGGCCAGCATCCACACGAGGTGTCGTGCCGCGGCGGCGTTGCGTCGCAGTGCCGCCGCGGCCAGGCCTGCCGCAGCCATCAGGATAAGCCCTTTGGCCCCGGTGTCCACCAGCGCCACCAGCAGGCGCGGCCACACGCCGCCGCCCAATTCGTCCTGGAGTAGATTCCACATGGTCAGCGCCCCTTCTGCTTGGCTTCCTCGATCAGGGCCGACAGCCGGTCGAGATCGTCGTTGCTGAGTTTGTTTACATCCATCTCGATGAGGGACGCGGCGGCCTGGGCGGCGGACCCATTGAAGAAGGTGCTGACCATCCGCTTGAGTACAGAGTGTCGCGCATTCTCGGGGGAGACCGTGGGTACGTAGAGAAATTTCTTGCCGAGTTTCTTCCGCTGGAGGTGGCCCTTTTCTTCAAGGGAATTGAGGATGGCCCGCACGGTGGAGTAGCTGGGCGGGTCGGGGATGGCCTCCAGCACGTCGGTGACGGAGGCCTGGCCGCAGGCATAGACGGCCTCCATAATCTGGCGCTCGCGCCGCCCGAGATCGAGGGGGGTAGATTTGTTCATGGTGATAGATTCCTTAACAGCCGCAGACCGCGCCCATACGGCGGCCATGTGCTAAGGATATAGCACTTGCTGCGGCTTGTCAAGGGAAATGCTACTGGGTTAGCACTTGGGGGCCAACCGGACCCAGAACTCCATACGACCCATACGACCCATACGACTCATACGACCCATACGACCCATACGACCCATACGACCCATACGACCCATACGACCCATAACCCTCCCGGCCCCTAACTCAGCCCCACCATCCCAACGCCAAGCCCTTCGACCTCCACCGGAACACTGGACCCCCGCCACCGCACTTGAAAAGTCTCTCTGCCCTCGCCCAGGTTCCAGAGCAGCACGCTGCCCACTTCCGGATACCACGCGCAAACCACAGGCTTTTCGTCGATCACATGGGGCACATCGAGGCCCGCTTGGAGCATCTCGCGCTTCAGCGCCCACAGCCCCTCAAGGGACTCGTCCACGGCGCGCAGGCCTTCGGGCACCCGGCCCGCGCTGGCGCGGCACACGAGCTGGCCAGTGGTCTGGCGTGCTTTCTCGCTCAGGTTCCGCGCATCGAAATCGGCCAGGAAAGTCCATCCATCCGTTGCGATCTGGTCCGTCACTTCGAAGGGAATCCCCATCGCCAGAAAGAGGCTGAAGGGTTTGTCTTCCCCCACATAACGCTCGGCTTCGCCCCAGTAATGCTTGAGGGGACCCTGAGGACGGCTGTCGCCGATCAGGTCGTGTATCCGGGCGTTCTCTTTCATGGCCGGAGCGAGCACATCCCAGTGTGCGGCGGGGAAGGGCGTCAGGCCGGACATGAACATGGTGTTGGGCACACCGGTGATCGTCGACACCACAAGCTTCGCCGCCATGTTGCGGGCGGAGAGCTGATCGGCGGGGTAGGCCGTAGTCTCGCTGAAAGCCAGGTCCCGCCGGGCATAGCGCCGGTGAAAGAGGGCGCTGAAAAGTTCGTCGGTCTTGCCTTTGACCGGGCCGAAGCCCTTGTCGTGAAACATCAACTCTCCCACACGAAAGGGCACGTCCGTGTATTCGGAAAGTCGGATACCGGCCTTCTCCGCGCCAAGGTACATGATCATATTGCCCAGGGCCACCTCGGGCGCGGCGGCCTGCTGCGCGCGGAAGCTGGCGGTGAGTTGATCGCAGGTGTAGTTCACCCACGCGCGAAGCACCTCCGAGAGGCGCCGGTCGCGCACATCGCCGAGCAGTTCTTCCCAGCGTGCGTCGGCATAGCCGTGCCGCGTCAGAAAATCGTTGCGGTGGGTGTCGCAGAAGCACCCGCCGATGACGCCGGGTCCCGTGGCCAGGCGGAAGTCGTCGTCGAGGAAAATGCAGTCCGGCTTCAGCCCCGCCAGCAGGCCAAGGGCCGCCACGTTCTCTTCCGTCGCCGGCGGATGGAGGGAGGTGCCGGAATACTTCGTGCCATCGGGCCGTTGCGCCATCTGCCAGTGGGCGGGCGGGGTGAGGGCGGTCGAGCCCGATTTGTCGCCGAGGGAATCACCGGGATGGCCCAGGGGCACATTGACCAGGTGCCAGCGCAGCCCCAGGTATTCAAGGCGCGCCGCCGTCGCGCGCAGGCGCTCCGGGGTTTCATACCAATAGCCGTAGAAATAGGCGGCCAGCCAGATATCGGTTACACCGGCCTGTCGCACAATGTCCAGCAGGGCTGGGTTTTCTTCCATCGCCTTCGGCGTGAGGCAGAGGTGATAACGGCGCGCCATAGCGCGTTCGGCGACCAGGGCTTGAGGGGCAAGGGGCAGGCTGGTGGAGCCCGCGGCGGCACACAGTGCCAGGAAACTTCTTCGGGTCAACATGGCGGGGTACTCTCCAGGAACTACCCGGATATTCTGCGCGCGAACGTGCAAACGAATCAATAGAATTCGGTGTCCGGAAGACTGATCGAAATCAGTTCAACCACGGAGGACAAAGCGCAGGCTGCGGTCGCAACCAAATTTTTCCACCACGAAGATACGAAGGGCACGAAGATGGGGGAGGGAAAAAACCGTTCCGCGACAATGATCCCCCCTGCAATTAAGGCACAGTCAAATTTGATTTTTCTTTGCGCCTTCGCGCCTTTGCGTGCATTACATCGGCAAGAAGACGTGCCAAAAGTGACCCAATGACCGACGAAGCCCTGCAACGCAGCAAGCTGTCTTCTATTCCTATTCTCTGTGCCTCCGTGGACCAGATCGCATCCACTCATTACGGTGGTACCGAACCGCGCCAGCCCTCGCGCAATATCGACATCATCGCCGCGAGCGTCTCCGCCTGGGCGGGGTCATCCGCGATGTTCGTGGTCTCGCCGGGATCGCTTACATAGTCATAGAGCTCCACCTCTTCCACCTTCGCAGGATCCAGCACGTGTTCCCAGACGATGAGCCGATACCGGTCCGTGCGGATCGTCCGGCCCATAAGATCACCCGGCGCGGCGAGTACCTCCGGTCGGCTCACGCGCACGGGATCGGGAAACTGGCTGAAGGTCGCGCGCTTCCAGGGGCGCTCGGGCGTATCCAGCAGCCTTGCGAAGCTGCTGCCTTCCAGACGCTCCGGCGCGGGCAGCGCGGCAAGTTCGCACAGCGTGGGGAAGAGGTCCACAAACTCCACGAGGGCCTTCGTGTGCTTCCCGGCCGCCTTCGTGCCCGGCGCGGACACAATCAGCGGCGCGCGCGTCGCTGTCTCGTAGCACGTTTGCTTCCCCCAGCGACCATTCTCTCCCAGGTGATAGCCGTGATCGCCCAGAAAGACCACGATCGTATTCTCCGCAAGGCCGAGACGTTTCAGTTCCTCCAGCACACGCCCGGCCTGGGCATCCACAAAGCTCACGCAGGCCGCGTAACCGTGCATCAGCTCCCGGGCCTTGTCGTCGTCAAGGGGACCCTCCGGCGGCGCGCCTTCATAAGCCCCGTGATCGTGCATTGCGGGGTAAGTCGCCCGGGAAAGGTTGGCCGGGGCCTTCCCATTGCGCACCGGGCTGAAGGCCTCGCGCTGATAGAGATCCCAGTACTTCTTCGGGGCAACAAAGGGAACATGAGGACGAAGAAAGCCCACGGCGAGAAAGAAGGGCTTGCCCTTCATCTGCTGCAAGGCTTCAATCGCCCGGTCCGCGATCTGTCCGTCGCCCAGTTCATTGTCGGGCACGTCGGGCGCCTCGCAGAGCGCCGCCTGCACGAAGTGGCGCTTCCACTCGCCGCCCCCGTACAACGACCGCTGTGCCGGGGTGAGTTCCGCAGCCTCCTGAAGGCGATTGTGCATGCACGTGGCGCCCTGATACATCCCGCAGCCGGGATGGCGCAGAAAGATCGATTCCGCCAGCGCCATCCCGCTACCCGTGTGGTAATACTGGGGCGGAGGATACCACGTGGGCTCGCTCCACGAGGGTAAGTCATCCATCCGCGCGCCGACATAGGCCTGGGCAAAGCTGGGGTGAAAGATTTTGCCAATCGCCTGCGTGCGATAGCCGTGTTCGCGAAAAAGCTGGGGCAGCGTCACAATCGACGGGTTGTGGGTGCGGAAATGGGTGTCGTTGTCGAAGATGCGCGTCGTGTCCGGACGCAGCCCCGTCAGCAGACTCGCGCGCGAGGGACCGCAGACGGCATTCTGGCAGTAAGCACGCTCAAAGACCAGTCCCGCGTCCGCAAGCCGATCCAGGTGGGGCGTCCGCAGCCCGCTTTCGCCATAAGCGCCGAGCCACGGCCGCATATCGTCCGCCATGATCAGGAGCACGTTGGGCCTGCCGTCGGCGCAAACTTCCACGGCACGGGCGAAGCAGAACGCGCCGATTGTCAGTCCGACGACGAGGCGAAGCAGGCACAGTCTCATTTCACGGCCCTTTGCAGTGGAAAGTTCGAGAATTGATCTTGAGTGTATCACGGTCGTCTCCTCTCCGGTCTCATGGTCTTATTCGGTCCAACAGTATCGATAGAAAAGACTATATCGATATAGTACGGGGCGTTCAAGCGGGGTTCGCCTGCGTGGAAATAGCAGATTTATTGGGTTTTGTTTTCATTTTTATTTCGTTTGGAAAGTGCTTGACAAGCGGCATGGCTTATGATAATTTGACTGGGTCGATACACTAAGTCGTGGTGGTGTTCGGCAAATGAGGGTAGGTGCGGACCATCGCTCCGGGTAGTCACAGCGGGGAGCGAAGCCGCTGGATCTGTCGCGTTTCAATGAAGACGGTCAGTTTTCATTCCTTAATCCGGTGTCTTGATTCAAACCAAGGAGAACGTGTCATGGCAGGCAGAAGGCGAGGTTTCACATTGATCGAGCTGTTGGTGGTGATCGCCATCATCGGCATACTGGCGGCGATTCTGCTCCCGGCGCTGGCGCGCGCCCGGGAGGCGGCGCGGCGGGCCAGTTGTCAGAACAACCTGAAGCAGTGGGGCTTGATCTTCAAGCTCTATGCGAACGAAAGTAAAGGTCAGAAGTTTCCCATGGGTTCGCAGTGGATCGCGGGCGGCTGGATCTGGTCCATGGGCGTGGACAGCGAATCGCTCTATCCCGAGTATTGGACCGATCCCAACATCATGATCTGCCCTTCCGATTCGCGCAATGACCGCCCCCCGATCTCCAACGGCGCTTCAATCTGGTTCACGGGCTCCGTCGGCATCAAGCAGGATATCGCCGCCCAGGTGAACAGCATCCAGGGCAACACGCCCGCCGCCAATGCCGTGCGCCACGGAATCCTGTCCTGGCCGGTGTCCTACTTCTACATGCCCTATGCCGTAAGCACGGGCTCCCAGATTATGGACGCCTACTACGGCACCTGCTGGTGGTACAACGACCCCGCGACCCCGAGCCAGCCGGAGATTAGTTTCTCCGCGGCCCAGGTGCAGGCGGTCGGCGGACCGCCCGAGTGGAGTCGCGTGGTCAAGTGGCAGAACCGCTCCCAGCACGACATCCCCGCCGGAGCGTCCTACCTGCCCCAGACCTATCTGAGCTTCCTCCCGGTGGGCGATGACAACGGAGGAAAGCTGCCCGCGGGCTACAAGATCTGCCGCGAAGGCATCGAGCGCTTCTTCATCACGGACATCAACAACGCCGGCGCTTCCGCCAAGGCCCAGAGCAGTGTCATCACCATGTGGGACGGCTGGTCCGGCAATGAGAGCCAGTCGGTGGAAGGCATTTCCTCCACCGCCCAGTTCAACCACATCCCCGGCGGCGTGAATGTACTCTACATGGACGGCCATGTCAGCTACATGAAATACAAGGACGGCGCCCCGGTCAACCCGGCCGACGGTCCCGGCAGCAACGGCGTATGGCCCCTGAGCACCTTCCTCGTGGGCGACCTTACCCGCGGGGCCGGCTTCGGTTGATTTGAACAGCGTACCTGAACCATCGTGGCGCGGGGGACCCAGGGCCCCCGCGCCGTTAAGATCAAGATTCTGATTGGAGCATTTGTTGTGGAAGAAACAGCGAAGCGGCGGCGTAAACGAAAGAAGGACCACCATGCCGAATCGCCGGACGGTCCGAAACCGTCCAGATTCTGGAGGAAACTCACCAGGCCCCTTAGAAAAATTTCCAAGGCCGTCTTGCCCTCCGGCACGCGATCCCGCAAGCGGGAGGAAGAAGCGCCCAGGGCGGTTCCCTCCAGTGCTTCACGGCTGCCACGGCTCCCCTTAATCATTTGCGCCCTTGGCGCAGGCCTCCTGCTGGCGATATATCTGCGGGGCTGCACCTCCACGGAAGTGGTCATTGAAGAGAGTGCGGAGACGCAGAAGGTGAGGCAGTTGATGAACGAGGTCGTGCAGCAGCAGCAGCAAAACGACATGACCAATGGAATGGCGCCCGTGGCGGCTCCGGCTGCGGGCCCGCCCTCGGCGGAATCACCGAATCCCGCACCTTGACCGCGCGGCGCACCAGAGCCCCGCGTTTCATAGCGCATCGGGATTCCGAAAATTTCTTGCGGGGGCGAAAGGAAAAATCCATGGGCCGTGTTATTGCATGTCTCGTCGCGGCGCTGGCGCTCGGCTCCTCCGCCTGCGGAAGGGACGCCACGGCGGCGGAGCTTGCCGATGTGGTCGGGATCAACCACATCAACAGTTTCTATCATCTAACCGAAGACGACTACATCAACGAAGGCGCGGACCAGGTCCTGGCGCTGGGCAGCCGGGTGATTAAGCTCATCATTCGCGATCGGCTGGACGGCTATTACAAATTCAATACGGAATGGCCGGAAATTACGAGCCTGGTGCAGGCGGCGCAAACCCCATATTTCGAAAAAGTCTTCGCCAAGCCCTTCACCTCCTTCGTGCTCATGACCTTCGCGCCGGGCCGGGAAATCCACTACTTCACCCAGGGCATGACCCCCGAAGACGAAGCCCATGAGCGGGATTCCTATTACGAATTCACAAAATACCTGCTGACCCGCTACAAGGGTACGGGAAAGACCTTCGTATTCCAGAACTGGGAAGGCGACTGGGTGTTGACCCATCCGCCCCTGGATATGGAGAAGAAGCCCGACCCTGTCGCCGTGGAGGGCATGATCGAATGGCTCAACGCGCGCCAGGACGGCGTTGATCGCGCGCGCCGGGAAGTCGGTATGGACGGCGTCCATGTTTACCACGCGGCGGAGGTGAATCTGGTGGAAAAGGCGCAACTGGGCCACCCGACGGTGACCAACGATGTGCTGCCCCGCACCCACTGCGATTTGTACTCCTATTCGGCCTACGATACCATGGGCCAGAGCGAGGAGAAATACCGTTCCGCGCTCCAGTATCTGCTGGACAAAGCCCCCGACAGTGCGACCTTTGGCGCGAAAAACGTCTATATCGGCGAGTTCGGCTGGCCCGAGAGTCTCGTGAGCGAGGAACAGCGGCTGAACATGATACGCTACAGCGTGGAAGGCGCTCTCGATATAGGCGCGCCGTACATCCTCTTCTGGGAGCTCTATTGCGATGGCCCGAAAGCGGAGAGTACACCGCCCTACGGCAACGACGAGATGGTGGGCAATTGGCTCATACGCCCCGACGGGTCCAAATCACCCGCCTGGAATTATTTCAAGCAACTCTTGTCCCCATCGGGGCCGTAAGTGGAACATACTGTAATTTCCTGTTGAAGTCTTGGAAAGGTTTGGGTATGCGCTCTATCTTATACAGACGAGCAAAAAACTTGATGGCGGGCGTGGCTGTCGCGGGCCTTTGCGCGGCCATGGCCGGGTGTCAACCGCGGCCAAAGGAGGACGACGGGCGCGTCACCATCGGCGCCATCGTCTTTCAGGAAGACCAGTACTTTCACCTCATTCAGCAGGGCATGCGGGATGCCGCCGACCGACTGAAAGTGGAACTGATGGTCAACAACAGCTTCGGCGCGCTCGATAAGGAGATTGCCATCGTCGATACGTATCTGGCGAATCAAGTCGACGCCCTCGTCGTCGCGCCCCTGAGTCCCCAAAGCTCCATTCCCGCACTGAAGCGCGCCCACGACAAAGGTATTCCCGTCGTCACCTACGACGCCCACGTGGACGCCGACTTCCCGGCGAGCAACATCCGCAGCGATCAGGTGGAGCTGGGGCGCATCACGGGCGAGGCCGCCCGCGTCTTTATTGAAACGAAACTGGGTGGAAAGGCAAAGGTCGCCATCGTGCAGTACATCGCCCTGGCGCCCGAGACCGCGAGCCAGCGCGTGAAGGGCTTCAAGGACGAAATCACCAAACTGCCCGGTGTGGAAATCGTCACCGAGCAGGACGCCTGGCTTGCGCCCGAGGCCACCTCCCTCGTGGAAAACATGCTCACGGCCAATCCCGCCATCGATCTTATCTGGGCCGCCAATGAGGGCGGTACCGTGGGCGCGGTCAACGCCGCCGCCACCGCGAACAAAAAGAACACGGGCCATCATGTATACGTCTTCGGTACCGATATGAGCGAGCAGATCGGGACTTTCCTGCTCTCGGAGGAAGACGTCCTCCAGGCCGTCACCGGACAGAAACCCTTTGACATCGGGGCCCAGGCCATCACAACCGCCCTGGCGGCCTTGAAGAAGGAACCTGTGGAGAAGAAAGTGGCCCTGCCGGGTATTCTCTTTTCCAGGGCCGACGCGGTGGGCACGCGGGAGTACATGGCCAGGCTGAAGGAGCTCGCGCAGTAACCGCCATGACCTCCACACCCAATCTTGAAGCAAGAAATATTCGCAAGGTCTATCCCGGCACCGTCGCGCTGAACGACGTGAGCCTGTCGTTCATGCCCGGAGAAGTGCACGCCCTCATCGGCAAGAACGGTGCCGGAAAGAGCTCCCTGGTCAAGATCCTCTCCGGAGCCTCGCGCCCCACCGCAGGCGGCATCTATGTTGCGGGAGAGCCGGTGGAGCTCCGCTCGCCCCGCGACGCCTTCCAAAAGGGGATTGCCACCGTATATCAGGAGCTCAGCCTCGTGCCCGGGCTTACCGTCGCCCACAACATGCTCCTGGCCGATCTGCCCACGAAATTCGGGGGCCTTTGCATCGACTGGACCGCCGTTTATGATCGCGCCGCGGAAATCCTGGAAAGCCTGAATCTCGAGATTAATCCCCATCGACCGGTGAACACCCTGGGCATGGCGGGGCAACAGATGGTCGAGATAGCCAAGGCCATGTCCTTCCGCCCAAAGGTCCTTATGCTGGACGAGCCGACCTCGTCGCTGGCGAACGACGAGACCGAGAGCCTGTTTCGACTCATTCGCGAACTTTCCGCACGGGGAGTCGCCATCGTCTATATTTCCCACCGACTTCAGGAGTTGAAGCGCATCGCCCACAAGGTGTCCGCCCTGCGCGATGGCGACCTCGTAGGCACGATCCCCATCGAAGAGGCCGACCCCGCCACCATTGCCCACATGATGTTTGGCGAGGTCGTCCCGCGCCACCGGCCGGAAAACCTGGTGGTGGGAGAGGGCACCGTACTCGAAGCGCGCAATCTCAATCGCGCGGGCAAGCTTCACGATGTGTCGCTCTCCGTGAAACGCGGCGAAATCCTGGGCATCGCGGGGCTCGTCGGCGCCGGGCGTACGGAGCTGCTCCGCACCCTGTGCGGCGCGGACCGGCTCGACTCGGGCGAGATCCTGGTGGAGGGAAAGACCGTTGAGCGGCCCACCCCCGCGAGGATGAAAGAGTTCGGCATAGGGCTTACCCCGGAAAACCGCAAAGAGGAGGGCCTCGTGCTCAACCTCAACACACGGGAAAACATTTGCCTCGCCAGCCTGCGCCGCTTCTCGTGGCACGGCGTCACATCGAGAGCCCGGCAGGAGCCCACGGTGAAGCGAAACATCGAGGAACTCCACATCCGCGTACCCAATGTGGAGGCACCCGTGGCCACCTTGAGCGGCGGCAATCAGCAGAAGGTGGTGGTGGGAAAGTGGCTCAACACCGAGCCACGCATCCTCCTCCTCGACGAGCCCACCCGGGGCATCGACATTCAGGCCAAGCAGCAGATCTTCCAGTTGATCTGGGATCTCAGCAAGAAAGGCATCAGCACCATTTTTGTTTCAAGTGAACTGGAGGAGCTGGTGGACGTGTGCCACCGAATCCTCGTCATGCGGGAAGGCCGGATCGTGGGCGAAGTTCAGCCCGATTCGGTGACGCCCCAGAAATTGTTTGAGTATTGTGTGGACGCGGACGCGTCGCTAGAAAGTGCATCCCATGGGTAACGAAGTACTGGTCGGCCAGGCGCGTGCGTGGCTCTCTCGCTCGGTAATGGATATTGTCCTCCTCGCAATTTGCGTCGGTCTGGCGCTCAGCGCGCCAAACTTTCTGTCCCTGGAGAATTTCCTCAACATCCTGCGCTCCGTGTCGATGATGGGGCTTATCGCCTTCGGCATGACCATGATCATCATCGCCAGGGAGATCGATCTCAGCGTCGGTTCCGCCGTGGCGCTCTCGGGTTGTATCGCCGCGAAACTCATCGAGGCCGGCATGCCCATCCCCTTCGCCATGCTCCTCACCGTCGTCTCGGGTGCGCTCCTCGGCGCATTCACCGGATTCATGCGCGTGAAGTTTGAGGTCCCCTCGTTCATCACCACCCTCGCCCTCTTCACCGCCGAGCGCGGTTTCGCCCTCATGATTACCAAGGGCTTTCCCATCGCCATCGCGTCGGAGTGGTACAGCTTTCTGGGTGGCGGCTACCTCTTCGGGGTGCCCTTTCCCGCCATCATCTTTGTAATTGCCTTCGCAGCGATTCACTTCCTCATGAAGTATACGGTCTTCGGCGGCGCCGTCTATGCCGTCGGGGGAAACGACGAAGCCGCCCGTCTCTCCGGTATCAACGTGGCATTCGTCCGGGTCATGGTATTCGCCATCACGGGCGGACTCGCCGCGGTCAGCGGGCTGCTCATGTCCTCCCGCATCGCCAGCGGATCGCCCACCCTGGCCCAGGGGCTGGAGCTGGACGTCATCGCCGCCGTCATCATCGGCGGCACCAGCTTCTCCGGCGGCATCGGCACGGTTCGCGGCACCCTCATCGGCATTCTGTTCATCGGCGTCATCTCGAACGGCATGACAATCCTCAATCTGGACCCATTCTTTCAATATATCGTGCGCGGCGGCCTGATCCTGGCCGCGGTATTGGCAAACCGACTGCAGGAGGTCAAGAAATGATGAAGAAAAAACTGGTGGCGACATTTGCCCTCGTGGCGGCGTGTCTGGCCGGGACCCTGGCCCCGGGCGCGTGCGCGGAAGAAAAGACATCATCCTGGAACAAGCCCCCGATGATTGGCATGTACGTGCACCAGCACTGGTCCTACAACCATCCCTATGCCGCCCGGACCTGGACCCTCGAAGACTGGAAGGGCTATCTGGACGGTCTGAAGAAACTGGGCTTCAACACCGTGTTGATTTGGCCCGTTCTCGAAACCATGCCGGATCCGCTCACAAAGAGCGACGAGGAGAATCTGGAAAAAATGGCCGAGGTGGTCGATTTCGCCCACGCCCAGGACATGCGCGTGCTCATCGCCTTGTGCCCCAATGTAATCGCGAAGAACGAAGAGGCCGCCAAGTACACCTTCGTGAAGCGCCCCTTCTTCTTTACCGACCAGCGCGTGAACCCGGCCGATGCCATCGCCATGGGCAAGATGCTCGAATTTCGCCGGAAGATCTTCACGCCGCTGAAGAAGATTGATGGCGTGCTCATCATCGATAGCGATCCGGGTGGCTATCCCGGCTCGGACAACGTGGAGTTCGTTTCGCTGCTGAACTCCCACCGCACCATGTTCAATGAACTGAATCCCAATATCGAGCTCTATTATTGGATCCACGCGGGCTGGGAGGCCTATTGCCGCTTCTACGCCACCGCCGAATTCGCCATGGGCGAAAACCCCGAGATTCAGGAAGCCATCAAGCTCCTCGCCAAGGTCAATCCCGAACCCTGGGGCCTGGCAAGCGGCCGTGGACCCAATGTCGCCGATGAAATCGGCATGCCGGATCGCGTGCTTAACTACCAGTACGGCGCAATCGAGGGCGAGCCCAGCTTCCCCATGCTGAACTTCGGCACCGAGTTCGCCTATCAGGCCGGGAAAAATCTTGGCGTGCGCGGCACCCTGGGCAATTCCCAGACCCACTGTCTCCAGCTCCCCAATGCCTTCCTCTTCTCGCGCGGCGCAACCGGACAACCCATGCCCACGCGCGAAGACTATGTGGCCTTTGCGGAGCGGCTGTTGCCCGGTCACGGTGAGACGATTGTCGCCGGCTGGGAGGCCGTCAATCAGGTCGACCCCGCAATCATCGAAGCGGCCGAGAAGAACGTATCCGCCATGGCCGACACCGACCTGAAGCCCGGCGATCTGGAAGGCCTCCTCTTCGGCAGCCCCAAGCGCTTCGTGACCGATCTGGGCCATGTGCTCCGCTTCCGTGCCACGCTGGAGCGCTTCCGCACCGCCGCCCTGGACGGCGCGGACAAAAAAGTCGTCGCCGAGACCATGGCCGCCTTTGTGAAGGAAGCGACGGATTGGCAGAAGGTCCACGACTACAAGAACAACTGGTACATGCCGCGCATGGAAGAGGCGCTCGTAAAGGTTGACGAAGCGACCTACAAGCCATTCTTTGTCCGGGACCAGAACTCCTACAAAGGCGAAGGCGCCACGCCCTTTGAACAGGTGACCAACGCCTACAAGAAAGTGGAGACCTTTACGCCCAGCCTGCTGGAGACGATGAAAAAGACGGTGGCGGCGTTGCAGAAATAGTCTTCCAAGCCGTGCTCCTTTACAGGGTCACGTCGCGGGGCGGCGGCGAGGCGCAACCGCCCGCCGCCCCGCATACAAATAATCTTAAGACGTGAGCGGGCGTTGCACGTTACATAGGGCACTACCGAGGTGCTTTCGAATGCCGGGAGTGCCTGCTAACCAATGGAGGCAGCAAATTGTGTTAAGCAGAATCGTCGGACTCATACTTCTCTCGGCAGGAATCGAGTTCACGGCCCATGCCGCGCCGCCGACCCCCGAAACCCCTATGCTGGGGATGTACGTCCATCAGCACTGGTCCTACAATCACCCCTACAACGCGCGCACCTGGACCCTGGACGACTGGCGGGGTTACCTCGACGGCATAAAGCGCCTGGGCTACAACACCGTGCTTATCTGGCCCGTGCTGGAGACGGTCCCCGAGCCCATGACACCGAGCGACCACGAAAACCTGAACCGTATCGGCCAGGTTATAGACATGGCCCACAGCGACTTTTCCATGCGCGCCTACTTCGTGCTCTGTCCCAACAATCGAGGCAAGGACGAGGCCGCGAAATACACCTTTGAGGAGCGTCCCTTCTTCGGCACCGAGCGGCGCGTGAATCCTGCCGACGCCGTGGAGTGGGGGAAGCTGATGGCCTTCCGCAAGGAACTCATCACCCCCCTGAAGAACGCCGACGGCATCTTTATCATCGACAGCGATCCCGGCGGATGGCCCTTCTCTACGAACCTGGATTTTGTCTCCATTCTCCGCAGTCACCGCTACATCATGAACGAATTAAACCCGGAAATGGAACTGATCTACTGGGCCGGCTTCGGCTGGGAGGCCTACGCGCGTTTCTATGAAACCGGCGAGATCAAACGCGGTACCGAAGACGAATTTGACCAGACCGTCCACATGATCGCAGCGAACCATCTCGAACCCTGGTGGATCGCCAGCATGAACGAGCCTAACCTGACCAGCACGCTCAACATGCCCCAGCGCATTCTAAGTTTCAACTACGGAAAGATCGAGGGCGAACCCAGCTTTCCCCTCACCAATTTCGGTGACACCACGGCCTTTGAGGGCGGCAAACTCAAAGGACAACTCGGCGTGCTCGGCAATTCGCAAACCCACTGCGTGCAGTTGCCCAATACCTTCGCCTTCGCCCGGGGAGCCCAGGGACTGACCTGCACCCGCGACGACTACGTCGCCTTCGCAAACGACCTGATTACGGGACAGGGCGAGACCATCGTCCGGGCCTGGGAAGCCTTGCGCGGTGGCAACGTGGCCGCGATCGATGCCGCACGCACCTCCCTCGCGTCCCTGAAGAAAACCACCTTAGTTCCCGGCCCACTCAAGGGGCTGCTCTTCGGAGACCCGGCCCGATTCATCCTCGATCTGGAGCTTCAACTCAACATGATGGGCACGCTGGAAACGCTCTATCAGGGCGCGATTGCCCAGCCGCAGGACCCCGCCGCAATTAAAGTAGCCTTCGCGGCCTTCATCGACGCCCACGTGGCCTGGCAACAGCAGCACGCGTATAAAAACAACTGGTACGACGGAAAGCTCTGGGCCGCTATCGGGGCGATCAACGCGCCGGCTTCGCAGGTAACCTTGAAGAACAACGTCTTCGTGGGCGAGGGCGAAACCATGTTCGACAAAGTGCAGGACGGACTCCGGCGCATGGAGACCTTCACCCCGCGCCTTATCGAATCCATGAAAAAAGACCTGGAAGCCATGCCCTGACCCTGTGGAGCGGGGGCTTTCCAGCCCCCGTAGCAGGATAAGACCGGGCATACTGAAGCAACACCAAACGTCCCCTCGAAGGAGGAATTCAGATGAATCGCAGGGAATTTCATAAAGCATGCGCCATCGCCGCCGTCTCCGCCCTGGCGGGGTCCCAAGCCCTCGCAAAGCCGGATGAAAACCCGAGGAAGCCCTTCAAGCTCCGGGGCGTCTACTTTCACGACGGATTCACCGTCGATCCCGAGCACCACGCCCCCCTGCACTGGGGCCGCGAAGAGTGGCTGCGCCAGATTCGCTGGCTTCACGCCTGTGGTGTGAACGCCGTCGAGTTCGCCACCATGCTGGAGTTCAATCGCATACCCCAGACGGCCATGGAACGCGAGAAGATCGAAGATCGCAAACTGGTGCTGGAGCTGGCCCACTCGCTGGGCCTGGAATTCGGCTATATCCTCACAAACACCGTCGTCAGCACCGTGCCCGACGGCGAAGAGCCGGGCCACCAGTTGCTGAACCGCGCGGTACAGCTCTGTCCGAAAGAACCCGGCAATTTCGAAAAGACCATCGCCCTCCAGGAATGGTATATGGATACCTATAAGGAGGCCAACTTCTTCGATGAGTTCGCGGCGGACTGGGGCGCCTGCCACTGCGGAAAATGTGCCGTGCCGGACTACATGCACTACGTGGACACCCTCGCAAAAAAGCTTGCGGAGAAGAACCCCGCCGCACGCATGTATGCAAACACCTGGTGCATCGCCTACTGGGGCCCCGGTCCCGAGGAGCAGGGCTGGGAGAAAGTCTTCGATAACGAAATTCGCGGCTCCCGCGAGGTCATCGAACTCCTCGACGCCATGCCGAAGAATGTGAACCTCGCCCTGCCCTGTCATCACCTTTATCGACCGCTCGTCTACACGACCAAAGGCGGAAAGAAGAACACACCTGTGTTCCCCACGCGCGACGACATCAAGAAAGTCGAGGCCATGGGTCGGGGCGTGCTGGCCTGGCCCCATTTCGTAATGGACGACGACACGGGCCGCGCGCCTCAGTGGGGTCTGGTGCACAGCGAAGTGCGCTACATCCGCGATCTCCTCCAGCGCCTGCAGGAAACGGGCATCGATCAGGTCATGGGCAATCTTTACTTACCGTATCTGCAACTCTCCAATACCTACGCCTATGGCCGCCTGCTCGACGCACCCGACACCGAACCCGCCACGATACTGAGGGACTTCGCGAAGCTCGTTGCCCACAAGGACGATGCCGAGTCGCTGGCCGAAGTGATGGCGTGGATAGAGAATCACAGCTACTGGGAGGAGCAGATGCCCGAAGATGGACGTCTCCCCGAACTGCCCTGCACGCTCGACAAAGCCGGCGCAGTGAAGGCACTGGCGGCAGTGCGCCCGAACCCATCACCCGAAATGCCCTTGCCCTATCCGCCCGCGGACTGGCTGAAGGATCTGGCAAGATCGATTGACAAGATGGCTTGGGTGTCGGCGTGAAATGGCGTTTCGATTCCTAAGCAGGAATGTGGCATTCGCTGCGGCAAATCACCGCCTGTGATTCACAGCTCAACAACGCGCCGTGCGAGCACCGACCTCCCGGAGAATGATATGAATAAGTGGCCATCTTGTTGGCTTAAACGCCTAACTTGCAGCGTATTGATGGTGTTGTCCGCTGAAGTGTGCGCCGATACGCCTGCCATGCAGGTCATCCTGCCCGAGGATCTCGCGGCGGCGCTGGCGGGCAAGCTACCGGCCAACCTGGAGCCCGTGCCGCGCTCCGCACTCAACGCGGAAGACCTCGTCACCCATGCGGCGGAGGGCGGCTCTTTCGTCTGGATCGGTTCGCCTGAGGGCTTGCCCTCCGATTTCTGGATCGGTAACTTCGAGTTGTCGCCAGACCCTGTAGACATGGCACCGTACAGTGAATCGCCGCTGTCCCTGCCCCCTGGTTTTTCCGCAAAGGGCAAGGCGCGTTCGGCCTTTCTCTACTCGAAGAACGAATTCCCGAAGCACAGCATCGACGAAGAGATTCGCGCCGACTTTCTGCCTGTCCTCGCGGCGAAAGACCGCTTCGGCAAGATCATCGGCTACCCCGGCGTCTTGATGAACCACCTCGCGCCTTCCCTCGTCGGCAATCGCTTCGAAGGATGCCAGGGCTATTTCTTCTTCTTGGAAGATCCCCTCGCCGCCATGCCCGCGGAACAGTGGACGGTATTGCTGAGCCAGATTGCCAGGCGAAACGAAAGCGCGCTGCGCGTCGAATACGTCGAAACAAATTACGCATCCTACCAGCCCGGAGAGCGCGCCCAAATCCGTGCCCGCGTGTACAACGGACGTGATGTGTCCGCGTCGCTGACGCTCCGCTTTTCCGTGCAGGGTCCAGGCGAGACGGTGTACCGACCCATCGCAACGATGCGCCGCGTGGCAGGGGCAAACAGCGCCACCGAGGCCGTGTGCGATTTTCCCGTCTCCGGACCAGACGGCCTGCACCGGATTCGCGTGGAAATCCTGCAGGACGTTGCCCAGGCAGAAAAGACGGCGCTTCTCGGCGCGCCCGAAGTAATTGAAGTGCGCGAAACGGCCATCGTGGTCCTCTCCGAAGGCTGGACCACGCCGAAAATCATGACCATCGACGGCCCGAACTTCGCCTTCGACGGTAAACCGGGTTTCTATGCGGGTACCCACTACTACCCCTCCAATGTCTGGTGGGAATGGGCCTGGCGCGATTTCCGTCCCGCGCTGGCTGAGCGCGACTTCGCGGGCATGCGCCAGGCCGGCAACCGCATCGTGCGCGTATGGGCCGACCCGACACTCGACGAGATCTCCTTGCGCGCCAAGGACGCCGCCGTGTGGATCGCCGCGTCCCACGGGATCGTACTCGACCTGTGCGTATTCAATCAGTGGGTCCGCGATTTGAGCTATGAGCGGCAGGACGGAACCATGGTGGATTTCGAATTCCGACACCCGAAGGATTTCAACATCTACAGCTTCTCCCTCCGCAATCTCGCGAATCAGCGCGCGTATCTTCAGACCCTCTCGCGGCGCTGGCAGCGCGCGGGGAATGTGATCTACAACCTTGCCAACGAGACCTACATCAAAGATCCCGACGAAACCCAGATGGATCCCGAAGCCCGCGAATGGGAAGAAGCGAAGCTCCCCTTGGGCGAGCGACGCGACTCATTGCTCTTCCAACGCTGGGGTCTGGAGATGGAGAAGGCCGTGCGCGAGAGTGGGGGAAAGCAGCCCGTCTTTCCGGGCTACATGTTTTCCCTCAGTGAAGGTGGCGACGCCTACCTGGGCAACGCGAAAGCGCCAATAATGACCTGGCACGGCTATTTCTCCCCCGAAGGCATCGGCGAAACCGTGCATTACTTCGATCCACTCCACTCGTCCCGGCCACTCCTCCTGGAAGAATTCGGCAACCTCGGGTGGAACAATCCCGTCCACTACGACGGCGCCATGCACTATGCCGTGGCCTCGGGCGCGGGCGCGGCCATGTCCTACGAATGGGGGATCAGTTGGATGTCCCGCGAATCGTCCTTCGTGCCGCTGCCCATGCGTGACGCACTGGAAGGCACGGACCCGCGTTGGTTTCAACCCATCGTGGACTATGCCCGAGAGAACGCCAGCGAGAGCGGCGTAGGCATCGCGCCCTGGCCCAGTGGTTGGGGCTATGGTTCCATCTACCACGGTACTCCCTTCCCAGCCGCGGCGGCAGAGGCCATTCAGCGAATGTCGTGGTTCGGCGAACAGTTCGCGCGTGTCGTGCAGCCGGAATCGGTCTATGTCGTGATACCGGAATCCAGCACCAAGACCCTGCTGGGGCCCGCCATGGGCATGTTCAAGCAGCTCTGGATGGCGGGCGTACGCTTCGGCGTGTGGCAGGAAGCGGGAATAGATTTATTGCCGGAGTCCGCGAAAGTCGTGATCGCGCCAGGGCCCATGTCGACGGATGCCGGCAGGGCCGCATTGGACCAGCTTCAGGCAAAGGGTGTGACGGTGCTGAGTGGCGTGGCGCTGGCGGCAGAGGCCTTGGCGCAAGTGCAGCGCGTGGATTTCACGCCCTCGGACGGAATCAATGTGCTCACGCGCCCCACGGCCAATGGCACCCTGTACGCCTTTTTGAGCGAGCGCACCGGCGTGGATCTGAAAGCCCAGATCGAGGGCAAGGAAATCGACGCGAAACTGGATAGCTATGTACTGGTTCAATCTGGCGCGGAAGGCCCCACTCTCATCGAGGCGGCGGGTAATGTGGCGGTCGGTGGAGAGCCCGTCTTTTTGACCGATGGCGGTCGAATCACGGCGGTCTCGACGGACGGGCAACCCTTACATATTTCGAAGCAGTGGAAAGTATCGGCGGCCACGACGCCGGTCGTGCTGACCATTCCGCGCACCGTATCGACGGTTGAAGTCCTCCTAAACGATGCGGGGGAGACCGCGAAAATCGAAATCACGCCCGGCACAAGAGAGGTGAAGATTGACCGCGAAATGTCCCGCTACCCGGTGTTGGTCAGCTTCGGTGATTGATGCCGAGACGGAACCAACCATCCCTTGGAGGGGAATCGTACAAGCTGGGAGCGCCGGCATCCCTGCCGGCATTGCACAAGCTGGGAGCGCTGGCATCCCTGTCGGCATTGCACAAGCTGGGAGCGCCGGCATCCCTGCCGGCATTGCACAAACTGGGAGCGTCGACATCCCTGTCGGCATCGCACAAACTGGGAGCGTCGACATCCCTGTCGGCATCGCACAAGCTGGGAGCGTCGACATCCCTGCCGGCATCGCACAAGCTGGGAGCGCTGGCATCCCTGTCGGCATTGCACAAGCTGGGAGCGCTGGCATCCCTGCCGGCATTGCACCGAAGGTGCAGATCGAACCCCGCGGATTGCGTAGTTGTGCGAAGAGCCAGCACAACTTCATTCGGCTGAAGTGTAACTTTATGAGGCATTCACCATGAAACAGTACAGCATCCCCCAACACCTCATACATAGTGCGCGAATCGCCCTCGCGCTTGCCGCGTCGGCCTGCATCGTCTCGCCCGCCATGGCCGATCACTTCGTGCCTTCCGCCACATCTCAGATCGCGGGCTCTGCCCTTCCGGGCGACGCCGAGAGCATCGCCGTGCGCAGTTTCACCAGCGCCGTCGTGCGCATCACCGGCGCGTCAATCCCGCAGGTGTGGGGTGCTGCCGTCGCGGAAGGGCGCACGCCGATACACGTGGGCAACGGCGCCACGCTGGCCGAACACTTGAAGTCCATCGTTCTTTCGACGGCTCCTTCGGGCGATGTGGATAATCGCAACCAGTCCTATGTCGTTACCGCGACTCCCGAGGGCGGCATCATCGCCGCCGGCCTCGGCGAAGGCGACACACCGCGCGCCTTCCTCGGCCTGGGCTATGCCCTGGGCGATCTGCTGCGACGCCTGGAGCGGCGCGAAGGGCAATGGGGCTTCGTCCTGCCCGATCAGCCCATCGTGGCTTCGCCCGCCATGCCCAACCGCACGCTCTACCTCATGAACAGCAACCACATGAACCCCGGTCTCTCCCTGGAGTTTTTCTCCGAGCCCGAGCTGGAGGCCTATGTTGATTTCCTTATAGAGGCGCGCTATTCCCGCGTTTCCTTGTGGCAATGGACCGCAAACATGCTCTATCCCGATAACTTCGAGCAGAATCGTCCGCGCAACGAAATGACCCACCGGGCCATGCGCCACCTCTTTCAGTACGCGCGCCAGCGCGGTCTCCATGTCTACCACCAGCTCGCGCCCATGCACGCCAATGTCGATCTGCTGCCGCCCGATCCCCAATTCGCCGCCACGGGTTACTACGGCCGCAACAGCATCTGCTGGGCCCAGCCCGAGGGCCGCGAACTCGCGAAGAATATGGCGCGCTTCGAGATGGAATACTACGGTCCGGTCGATGGCTACATCGTGTGGTTTTACGATCCAGGCGGCTGCTTCTGCGACGTGTGCAAGCCCAACCAGGGCCAACACCTCTTCGAACAATTTTCCATGGTGCGCGATCTCGCGAAGACCATCAGCCCCGGTGCGGAATTCCAGGCCGTGCTCTGGCCCACCTGGTGCTTTCACGAATACACGGATCGCGGTATTCCCTACAAGGACCCCGCCGAAGTGCAGGCTTTCGTAAAGGAGTTCCTGGGCAAGATGCGAACCCTCTTCGGCCCGCGCGAACTCACCATCATGGACACCGGCGAACTGGAAGGCTCCAACATTTACAACGGCCTGGTTGATCCCAAAGAGTTCAAGCGCTCCGCCTTCCTCTATAGCATCATGGGTCTGCCCAGCGAGTCGGTGTTTCCCTTCGCCTCCTTCAAGATCAATGAACTCGCCGAGGTCATGGGCAAGGCCCGGGATCGCGGCGTGGAAGACGCCAACTTCTTCATTCAATACGCCAACATAAACAAGCCGTCGGTCTTTGCCTTTGGCGATATTCTCTACGACAAGAACGCCACCGCCGACGAAACCCTCCGCCGTTTCACGGCCACCATGGCCGCGGGCGAAGCGCGCACATTGCTGTACAACGTGCTGGATCGCCTGGAAGCCATGCAGGCGGCCACCACCTACGACGCCAGGGAAGTCGCCATCGGCGAGGTCCAGGCCGCATGGGACAAGCTGAATGCACATCCCCAGTTCCTCGGCAGCCGCGAATGGCTTTCGGGCTTCGTGCTCGCGCAGAAGTACTATCTGGGTATGGCCCGCGCGACGTCGGTCGAAGCCTTCAACGAGAATCTGAACACGCTGAAGTCGGAGCTGGCCAAGCTCCCGCTCTGGGAAGATTTTGCGCGCGCCGCATTGAGCCCGGAGCTGGCCGCGAGTCACATCGCGACGTACTGGCGCGGTCCCCTGAACGACCCGAACATTGTAGGTTTGCCGAAGTAGGGGAGACCCTAACGGCCACCGCCTTTTGGGCGCCCCGTGGAGGCCCGCTCCACGACGCGTGGAACGATGAGGATTTCCCGCGGGCGAAAGCCCGAGGGCTTCGCGTCCATGCGCTGCAGAATGCACTCCGCCGCCTTGCGCCCGATCTGCTCTTCGTGCTGCTCCACCGTCGTCAGCGGAATCTCCAGGTAGCGCGCCGCCAGCACATCGTCATACCCCATGAGAGAGATATCCCCCGGAATGGCGAACTTGTTGGCCCGCAACACCTGCATCGCCTGCATCGCCAGCATGTCATTCACCGCGAAGAGCGCCGTCAGCTTCTCGCGCCGCACAAATTCGATGAAGTCGTGGCCGAGTTGCTTGTGCGCGCCGACGGGAAAAATCCGCTTCTCGGGAAGCGTCAGCCGGTGTTCCGCCAGCGCCTGTGTAAATCCCTGCAAGCGCGCCCGCGATGTAAACACCCAATCGACATACCCGATCTCGCGATGGCCCTTCTCCGCAAGGTGGGTCCCCGCCTCATAACCACCGCGATAGTGATCGCAATTGATGAAAACACAGCGGTCAACCAGGTCCTCCGGACAGTGGTCGATCACCACCAGCGGTATGGAAGGCGCGGACGAATTGAGTCCCATATCGGATACGCCACCCGAGATCAACACCATCCCCGCCGCGTGCTGTCCCGCCATGATCCGGTTGAACAATTCACGCTCGGTGTCCGCAAGGTAGCCCGTGCACGAAAGCTCCACGATAACCCCGGCCTCGCGCAGATGCTTCTCAACGCTGCCCACCACTTCCACGTTGAAGGGGTTGGCCATGTCCGGAACGATCAGCGCCACGCGCTTGCTCGTCCGCATCTGCAACACACCGGCGTCCTGGTCGCTCACGAAGGTGCCGCGGCCATGTTCGCGCCGCACAAAGCCTTCCGATTCCATCTCCGCCAGCGCGCGCACCGCCGTAACCTTGCTTACGCGGAATTTCTCCATAATCTCGGAGATGGAGTAGATGCGGCTGCCGGGGAGCAGCTCGCCGCCCCGGATCTGGGCCAGGATTTCTTGCTTGATTTGGATGTACTTCGGGGAAGGATCGCTCATTCAATACTTGCCAGCCATTCGGGAACCCGGAGCCGTCTGGAACAGCGCCCAAGGCTCGTGACCGCTCTGTGGTCTATCGGTACTGTGTTATAGCACAACGCAGTCCCCACTACAATTTTTATGGTCGAAAGGTCACACGACCGCCAAAGAAAAGGCGCCAATTTTTTCTCTTGAAAGAAGGTCGATTTTGTGATACTGTACCGACCAAGTTGGATCGGCAAGTACACTTTAGCTGAAATAGCGGTTTTTCAAGGGTCGGCGGGCGATACTGTTGCCGTCTTCGGGCAAGACCCGCAGTGCGGTGGTCTTCGGCAAGGAAAGGGACCGGGTGCCGCGCATCGCTGGTCCGGAATGCGCCATCCTGCGAAGTTCGAACTGGCAATAGCACGGCGAAGGCGCAGCTCGCCGAGTCGGGAGATACAATATGCAAGAACTGGACAAGGCGTTGGGCATCTCCCTCGTGGGCGAGCGCCGTGAAGAGGTCCTGGCCGATTTTTCCCGCCAGTTGTCCTTCTGGAAACAGGCCATGCCCGACGTTCAGCCCCTCGTTCTCGATTTCGGTCTGGGGCGCTTCGACGAAGTCGGCTTGGTCGAAGCATGGATATGCAACGAGGTGGATGCGGGCTATTGCGGGAAATACCTCTTCCTCTTCGACGGCCAGACCTGCCCCATGCACCGCCACAAACTCAAATCGGAAACGTTCTTCATCGCCCGGGGCGCCATCGAAGTCTGCTTGAATGGCAAGACCCGCGTGTTGCGCGAGGGCGATACCCTCTTTATTGAGCCCTGGATTCCCCACAGCATGAAGGGGATCGGGCCCGCCCTGATCCTGGAAATTTCCACGCCCTGTCTTGTCGACGACAACTACTTCGAGAATACCGAGATCCCCATCGGCGGCAACTTCGGTGGCGGCGTTCTCTAGCGCGCTCAACACACCGACTCCGTCGCGATTTCCCCGTTTTTGCACTGCATTACTACCGAAACTTACCCATCAGGAGGCACCACCATGCTTGCCACTCAATCCTCCCTCGACTGGGCGAACGCCCGTTGCGCCGATCTTCCCAATATGGTGGTTCCCGCGCCGGGGCCCATCTCGCAGGATTTTCATGATCGCTGCTGCACCTATTTCAAGGGGCTGAGCGGTCAGGTGAAGCTTTTCCCCGTGACTTTCGAGTCCGGTGAAGGCTGCATGCTGCGCGATGTGGACGGCAACGAATACATCGACTTTTCCTCGGGTATCTACGTCACCACGCTGGGTCACTGCCACCCGAAGATCAGCGAGGCCATCGCGAAATACGCCTTCAAGCTGATGAACGCCCACGACTTCACCACGCCCATCAAGACCATGCTCGTGGAGAAGCTTGCGGAGATACTGCCGGGCGATCTCAATGGCTTCCAGTTCTACGACTCCGGCACCACCGCCGTCGAAGCGGGCATACGCGTTCTCCGCGCCGTGACGAAGAAAAACGAAACCCTCTCCTGCTTCTACGATTACCACGGCAAGACCTATGGCGCCGTGTCCCATGGCCACATTCGCTCCCACGTCTACGGTGCCGTGCGCGCCCCGGGCGTCCACATGCTGCCCCGCCCGGATCTTTACCGCCCCATGTGGACGAAGGCCGATGGCTCCATCGACACCGACGCCTACATCAGCTTCTATCGCGAATACATCGACAAGGGCACGGTTCACGACGTGGCCGGTTGGGTGCTCGAGCCCATCCAGGGCTGGGGCGGCACCATCATGCCGCCCGATGACTTCTTCCCCAAGCTCCGCACGCTGTGTGATGAACTCGGCATCCTTCTCATGGCCGACGAAGTGTTAACAAGCTGGGGCCGCACCGGCAAGTGGCTCTGCATGGAGCACTACGACACCGTGCCCGATATCGTCACCATCGGCAAGGGCTTCGGCAACGGCTTCCCCGTCACCTGCGTGGCCGTGCGCGAGCCCTATAAAGAAGCCTTCGAGGCCATCTCCGCGTCCAGCAGCTACGGCGGCAACCCCATGGCCTGCGCGGCGGCCCTGGCCTCCACCGAGGTCATCGAAGAAGAGCAGTTGAACGAGCACGCCGAATTCCTCGGCGAAGTGGCCAACAAGCGCATGGCGAAGATGAAGGCGGAGCACAAGATCATCGGCGATGTGCGCGCCAAAGGCTGCCTCATGGGCATCGAGCTCGTGAAGGACCGCGACAAGAAAACGCCCTTCGACAAAGCGGGCGAGCTCGTCTACCAGAAGGCCTTCGCCAAGGGCCTGGCCTGGATTCCCGCGGGCCACATCCTGCGCATGAGCCCGCCCATCGTCATGAACGAAGAAACCCTGCTCAAAGGCCTCGACATCATCGACGAGGCCATCGGCGAGACGCAGAAGGAATTGATGGGATGAGCGACAAAGTCTACGGTGTCGGCGTGGTCGGCTGGGGCTTCATGGGCAAGACCCATACCTTCGGCTACCATACCATCCCCTTCTTCTACAGCGAGCCGCCCATCAACTACGCCTTGAAAGGCGTGTGCGTGCGCCGTCCCGAGACGCTGGACGCGGCGGTACGCGAGGGGAAGTTCGAATTCGGCACCACAGACTTCGACGAACTCCTCTCCCGCGACGACATCGACATCATCCACGTGTGCACGCCCAATAATCTCCACCGCGATCAGGTGGTGAAGGCCGCCGAGGCCGGCAAGCACATCTACTGCGACAAGCCCCTCGGCAGCAGCTACGCCGAGTGCCAGGATATGGTCGCGGCGCTGGTGAATTCCTCGCCCGACATCGTGACCCAGGTGGCG
>JAEUWI010000017.1:0-23702 GCA_016791475.1 Candidatus Hydrogenedentota bacterium | reverse complement strand
GGCGGACTCTTCCCCGCGCCCGCGTGCAACGTGGGCTGGCTGCGGGCCCACGTGGCCTGTCTCCACAACTTCCTGTCCGCGATTGGCGGCAAAGCCGAGGCCCACCTCACCATTCCCGGTGCGGCGGAGCTCCAGCGCCACCTCGACGCCGCCTACAAGTCCGCAGACACCGGCGAATGGCAGGTGCTGTAGTCAAGAGGCGAACTAACGAAAGTTAGGCTTTCAGCCTGACCGGAATAATGGTAGTGCATTTGCTCTGCTTGAATTGTTCGAACGATTCTTAAAGCGTTAAGTAGCCCGTTTAGCGGCGTAGTCGCGATGGTCAGGCTGGAAGCCTAACCTCCGTTGGTCCGTTCGGGTCAACGGGGCGGATGCGAGAAGCCGCAGAGTATTTTGGAGATACACGCGAATGAGTTCAGTCCCAAAACACCGTATCCTGGTCATTGGCGTGGGCTCGATTGGCGAGCGCCATGTCCGTTGCTATCTCGCCACGGGTCGCGCGGAGATCGGCATTTGCGAGATCAACAGTGTCTTACGGGCGACCATAGCAGACCGTTACGGCTTGACGGAGGTGTTCAACGATCCCGCCGTAGCCCTGGCGCAGCCATGGGACGCGGTGCTCATCGCGACGCCGGCCCACACCCACATCCCCATCGCGATTGAGGCGGCCCAGGCGGGACTACACTTAATTCTGGAGAAGCCTCTCTCTACTTCGCTGGAGGGTATCGACGCGTTGCAGCGGCTGGTGGCGGAGAAGAATCTGTTCAACGCCGTAAGCTACAACTACCGCGCGCATCCCGGCGTGGTGTCGATGAAGGCGGCCATAGATTCCGGCCGTTTTGGCGCGCCGCTCCAGCTCTATTCCGTCATGGGCCAGAATTTTCCCACCTATCGCCCGGCCTATCGCACGATATACTTTGCGGATCGGAAACAGGGCGGCGGCGCCATTCAGGATGCCATCACCCACACCTTCAACCTGGCCGAGTGGCTCGTCGGCCCGATCACGCGCATTATGGTCGATGCGGATCATCTCGCGCTTGAGGGCGTCAACGTTGAGGACACGGTCCACGCCATGGCGCGCCACGGCAAGGTCATGGCGAGCTATGCGCTGAACATGTACCAGCAGCCCAACGACTCCCATCTGACCATCGTTTGCGAGAAGGGCACGGTGCGGTTCTCGCTCCATGAAAAGCGCTGGCGTTACATGCTGGACGTGGACGGCGCGTGGGTGGACGAAGTCCACGAGCTGGCGGAGCGCGATACGTGGTACATCCACAACGCAAACGCCATTCTTGACGCGCTGGAGGGCGGGACCCCGGCACCGTGTTCGCTCAAAGAAGGATTGCAGACGCTACGGGTCAATCTCGCGGCGCTTCGCTCGATGGAAACCCAAACCTGGCAGGTCATTGGAGAACACTGACATGAACGTCGAAGCCCTATCGAAGCAGTACGCAGAAGATGGCGTGGTGAAGGTGGAAGGCCTATTTTCCCCTGCGGAGATCGAAGAGATTCGCGCGCAGCTCAAACGCTATGCGGAGGAAATCACCCCCGGCCTTCCGCCGAACGACGTGGTCTTCGAAGCGGATGGCGTCTCCGTGCGCAACTGCTGGCGCATGGAGCACCACGATCCCTGGTTCGCCGAACTAGCCAAGAAAGAGAGTATCCTCGCGCTGGTGGCGGAACTGGTGAAGGGTGAACCGGTGCTCATGGCGGTGGAATCCTTCAACAAACCCGCGCGCGTGGGTTCCGCCGTGCCGCCCCACCAGGACAACGCCTATTTCTGCCTCACGCCGCCCGATGCCCTCACGGTCTGGATCGCGGTGGATGCGGTGACCGAGGCCAATGGTCCCGTGTCATATCTGTTGGGCACGCAGCTCGATGGCGCGCGGCCCCACAAGACATCCGGCGTGGCGGGCAACTCCATGGGACTGGCCGAGGAAGTCGATAAGGCCGATGCCTGGGCGGGCCTCTTGAATGCCGGAGATACCCTTGTCCACCACAGCAACACAATCCACTTCAGCGCGCCCAACACCAGCGACTTCGCCCGTCGCGGGCTGCTGATGGTTTTCAAAGGCGCTCACTGCGCCGTGGATGAAAATTTGCGGAGCAAGTATGCACTCGCGTTGTGAGAAGTACCACGCGTTGAAGCCCGGGAGTTTCACATGGCTCTAGTTTCGGATCCCAACAATATTCGCCTCGCCATGCTCGGCATGGTGGAAGGCAATGGCCACCCTTACAGTTGGTCGGCCATCATCAACGGGCGCTACGATGCCGAGATCATGGCGGAGTGCGGGTATCCCGTGATTCCCCAGTACCTCGGCGCTCAGCCGAAGGAGAATCTGGGGATCCCCGGCGTGCAGGTTACCCATGTGTGGTGCGACAACCCGGAGGACAGCATCAAGGTCAGCAAGGCTTCGTGCATTCCCGAAGTGGTGGCTCGGCCTGAGGACGTCATCGGTGCGGTCGATGCCGTCGTTGTCGCCACGGACATCGGCCACGAGCATGTGGGCCGCTGCCGTCCGTTTATCGAAGCGGGGTTGCCCATCTTTATCGACAAGCCCATGACCGACAATGCCGAGGGCTTGCGGCAGTTTATAGCGTGGCACGAGGCGGGCAAGGCATTCATGTCCACCAGCGCCCTGCGCTACAGCAAAGAGTTTCGCGCGCTGGACTCGCGTCTTTCCGAGACCGGCGAGCCGCGGCTGATCACCGTCACCATGGCCAAGTCCTGGGAACGCTACGGCATCCACGCGTTGGAAGCGGTATACCCCATGCTCGCACCCGGTGGCTATACCTCCGTGTCGCATAGAGGCGATGACAACGTAAACTTCATGCACCTGCAACACGAGAGCGGCGTTTCGGTCCTGCTCAATGTCATCAACGACCTCTACGGTGCCTTCGGTCACGTAAACGCCTATGGCACGAAGGGAGCCATCAACGCAAAGTTTGAAGACACGTTCTTCGCCTTCAAAACCCAATTGGAAGGCTTTGTAAGCTACCTCCGGACGGGAGAGAGTCCCGTGCCCTTCAGCGAGACGACTGAGCTCATGAAAATCATCATCGCTGGTATCGAGAGTCGTGAGCGGGGCGGCGAGGTGGTGGGCCTGAAGGAATAGGACCGATACGACGGATTGATAATACACAATCGGTCCTATCCGTCCTATCGGTCGAATCCGGCAGTGAAACAACCTGCCGTTGCCCCCGGCGCGAATACGAATAGAAAGTCACCAGAGGAACCCCGAATGACCCCACTGAAAATGCGGCCCAGCCGCGTATTGCGCAAACTTCGCGCGGGCCAGATCGCCTACAGCGTAAAGCTCAACCTGGCCGATGCGCGCGCGGCCGAAATCGCGGGCCAGTGCGGCGCCGACGCCGTGTGGCTTGATCTCGAGCACGTTCCCAACAGCATTCACGATGTGGAGGCCCAGATTCGCGCCGCGAAGATCTATGACTGCGATGCCATTGTGCGCGTGGAGCGCGGCAGTTACAGCGATCTGATCCGTCCCTTCGAGATGGATGCCGCCGCGATCATGGTGCCCCATGTCATGAGCGAGGCCGATGCGAAAGATATCGCCTGGCGCACGCGCTTTCATCCCATCGGTCGTCGTCCGCTGGATGGCGGAAACGCCGACGGCGCCTATTGCGGCATCCCCGTGAAAGATTACATCGAGCAGGCCAACCGCGAACGCATGGTCATCGTACAGATCGAAGATCCCGAAGCGATGGAAGAGATCGACGGGATTTCCGCCGTCGAGGGTATCGACATGATTTTCTTCGGGCCCGGAGACTACAGCCACGCGATTGGTGATGCCGGGAATCTGAACCATCCGCTGGTGCAAGAGGGATACAAACGCGTGGCGGACGCAGCGTTGAAACACGGAAAGTTCGCGGGCACGGTCGGGCCGGCCTCGATGCTCCAGAGCTTTGTGGACATGGGCTACCGGTACTTCAATCCGGCAGCGGATGTGACTTCGCTACGCCAGGGTTTTCTCGACGCGGGCGCTATCGCGGCAGGCCTGCGACTGAATTGAGAATAGTGAATGGTGAATTAAGAATCGACCGGAGAGTGTCCACTTAGTCCACTCGGTCCACGCTTCAATAGAAGGAAGTTATCATGAACATTCTCGACACTTTTTCTCTCGCGGGCAAGACCGCCCTCGTCACCGGTGGTGCGGGCATTGTGGGCAAACAGATCGTCCGCGCCATGGCCGAGGCGGGAGCCCACACCTTCGTGGCCTCGCGCAATGTAGATTCCCTGAAGGAACTCGCAGCGAGCTTCGCCGCGGAGGGTCTCGAAATTCAACCGCGCGCGCTGGATCAGGGCGATGAAGCATCGATTCTCGCATTGCGCGATTCGATCCTCGAAGAACGTGAGTCGGTCGATGTGCTCGTGAACAATGCGGTGCTGCGCCCGATGAAAGGCGCGTACCAGGATGACGCCGCAAACTTCGATCTGAGCATGCGGGTCAATGCCACGGGCCTCTTCGTGATCACGCGGGCCTTCGGCGACGCCATGGCGGAACGGGGTTGCGGCTCCATTATCAATATCGGATCGATGCAGGGCATGATCGGCCCGGAGCCCGCAAACTACGCGGGTACAAACATGAGCGGTTGGTACCCCGACTATTTCTTTCACAAGGGCGGCATGATCAACTACACCCGCTTCATCGCGAGCTATTATGGCGCGAAGAACGTCCGCTGCAATTGCCTCTCACCCGGCGGCTTTCAGACGGAGAATCACCCGGAACAATTCGTGCGCCAGTACAACGAGCGGACCTGCCTGGGGCGTATGGCGAACGCCTCGGACCTCATGGGCAGCGTGGTGTTTCTCGCAAGCGATGCTTCCCGCTATATCACCGGCGCGAATATCCCGGTGGACGGGGGATACACGGCGAAATAGATGCTACGGCACCGAGCGCAGCCGGAGATCCAGCGTTTCACCGGGGCGGAAGATGTTGTCCGGCAGCGCGCCCACCAGCACCTGAAATCCGTGCTGCAGGATTACGGGACTCATCTGCAGTCGCAGGGGAAAGGGCTCGATGTAGGCGCCCACCTTGAGGATCGTGCCCCGTGTCACCGTGCTTGGATGGGTTCGGGAATGGAGCTCCACCGCATCACCCACCTTGAATGCCGTGGCGGCCCGCTCGTCCACGTACGCCGTGACACGGTTTGCGCCCGCGCCCACGATGGTCAGAATGGGATCACCCGCCAGCATCGATTCACCGGGGCGCTTCGCGATCAAGGCGATCTGCCCCGCAACCGGGGCCTTCAGGGCCAGGGCCTGGCGGCGCTCCTGCACCTCGGCCACGATGGCCTGTTGCGCGGCAATATCCGCCTGGAGCGAACGCAGCACCGCGTCCGTCGGCGCGGGCACGGGTTCTTCGCCGCTCCGCGTCTCGCTCCGTCCCGCGGCCGCCGCGATATTTTGCTCCGCCAGCGCGATGGCGTTCACGTCCTGGTCCACTTTCGTCTTGAGGGCGGTATAGGCCAGCCGGGTTTCGTCCACCACCGCGGGTTCGAGGAGGTGCTGCTTGAGCATCTCTTCCTGCCGTTTAAGCTGCACCGCGAGGCGCTCAAGGTCCACTTTATCGGTCTCGTGCTGGATGACGCGATCCAGGTGGTTCAGGCGCGCCTGTTCCTCATTAAGCTGGAAGCGGCGAAGGTCGTCCTGGGCCGAGGTTTCGTTCATCTGCTGCTCCTGGGCGAAGCGCGCGCTCTCCGCTTCAAGCAGCGCCCGCACCCGCCCCAGTTCCGCTTCCGCCACGTGGAGTTCCGAGCGAATCAGGGTGTCGTCCATCATGGCGACCACCTGGCCCTCGGTCACCTCGTCGAGCACATCCACGGCCAGGCTCTGCACCGTGCCGTCGAAGAGGGGAGCCACATAGGTGGTTTTCGCCTCGGCGATGCCGACCGCATCCACGTAGACGCGCTGGCGCTGCACGAGCACAACCGCCACGGCGACGGCGGTGCCCCAGATGAGCACCGGGAGAAAGCGCTTCCTCCACAGCATGAACAATCGGGAAAGGGGTGTCTTGATGGGTTCTGTCTTGCCGCTCATACCTGGGGCTGTTCCTCATGAAGCACGAAAGTTACGTGGGTAATCCCCTCCACGCGCTTCAATTCGCTCACCATCTCGTCGGCCCGCTCGGGATCGCGCAGAATAAGCCGGTAGGCCAGCTCGCCGTGCCCACTTTCTTGAAAGCGCTGGGAGATGAGATGGGTATTTCTGCAGTATCGGTTCAAAACGCCCTGGGCATTGGCGCGCTGGCACTTGTCCGTATCGAGATGGATGCGGACGAAGCCGTCGCCCATGTTGAGCTGGCCAAAGTGGGTCCAGTGGAGATACATCAGGAGGAGGCAGAAGGCCACCGTGCCCAGCAAGGCCAGGTGGATGCTGCCCGTGCCCGTGGCCATGCCGGTGACAAGCGCGAAGAAGATGAAGGCCGTATCGCGCGTGTCCTTGAGAATGTTCCGGAATCGGATCACCGCCAGCGCGCCGATGAGGCCAAAAGCGATGACGATGTTGCTCCCGATGACCATCATGGCCAGGGCGATCAGCACCGTGAGCAGAATGATCGACTGAACGAAGGCGCTGGAGTAGGACAGGCCCGTGTGGGTGTACATGTAGGTCCAGGCGGCCACCTGGCCCAGCACAAAGGAGAGCAGCAGACCCAGTACGGCCTCATCCAGGGCGATCTGCCCCGGCGCCGCGGAAGTCATCATCATGGCGAGGGTGTCCATCAGTGTCCGGACCTTTCCAGCCGGGCCACATCGACGCCTTCTTCCCGGAGCGCATCCACGCAAATGACGTACTTGGAGAAGGAGTCGCGCAGCAGGTCGAGGCGCCGCACCAGGTCTTCCACCCAGATGGGGAAGGTGTCCGTGAATTTCACTTCCAGCACGATGGGCGAACCCGGCGCCTCAAACCAGTAGGGCGAAGCCTCCCAGGCATCCGGATCGAATCGGTGACTGGGAAGGCAGGTCAACTCGCTGTCAAACGTGATGCGCAGGGGCTCGTCCATCTTGCCCACATAGGCCTCGCGCATATAGCGCACGACAACCTTTGGGGCCGCACGGTAACTCATGACGAGGTCCTGGAACTCGTGAAGGTTCTCCCCGTCTCGGCCGTGATCCTCGAAGATCTCGGGCAGGATCAGGTTGCCCGCAAGCACCGAATCCGCCGCGCTCCGCCGCACCACCGCCCGATCCTTCTTCACGATCTGGTTGAAGCGATGTTTCACCTCGAAGAAGCAATGGGATCTGTTTCCGGCATAGGTGCGAATCCGCAGTTTGCGCCGCCGTTCCTCGCCGCGTGCTGAACTCCAGTAGAGGGCCAGATCCGGCGAATCCAGGTAAATGCTCGTCACTGGATACTCCCGCCCGTGGGCGTCGGGATTTACAAAAGGACGAATGTGCTCGCGTATGGCGTGGGCCTGCGCCGCGCTGACGCGATACTTCGCCTCGAAGCGCTGCGCCACCGCCGCGCTCCACGCCGTCGCTTGTCGAATTCCTGGGTAGTTCATCCTTCCGCTATTCGCCCGGGGTCGGCGCGGCGGCTTCCCAGCTTTCGGGATCGTTTCCGAATGCGGAGAGGCTCACGCGCTGAAGTGAATCGCCCTCCCCGTTGGGGCTGGCGGGCCAGGGGCTCTCATTGTCGTAGTTCACATGATCCACGCGGTAGAAGTACTGTTCCTCGCCGCTGCTCCGTTCCGCGGGCTCGGAAAGTTCCACCGATTCGCCATCGCTCAGGCGGCCGCCATAGGGCCCGAAGACGGTGACTCCCGGATTGCCAAAGGCGGCGGTGAAGGCGGCGGGGTCGCTCGCCACAATAACCCGTCCGCCCGCGGGGATACTCGCACCCGCCGGAAAGCTGAAGTCCACGCCATTGGTGAAGGCCCACGGGACTGCGCCCGGCCCCTGAAGGCTGATCGCGGCTCCGGTGGTGTTGTAAAGCTCGATGAACTCCTCGCCCTGATTGTTGGACGCGGGGTCGTAGTAAAGCTCTGTGATTATTACGTCGCCCAGCGCCGGCGCGGCATTCGCGGCGCCCAGTGTGGCCGCGCTGAGAATCGGGAAGCGATCCCCGTCGCTCGCTTCGTATCGGCCCCAGGTCTCACCGCGTCGCGAGGCGCCAAAGTCCTCCCGAGTGCGGTAGCCGGTCAACTCACCGCCTTCGCCCGAGCTCAAAAAGACGGTCTCACCGGCCTCGCTCAGGGCAAAAGGCGTGTGCGCCGCGGGATTTCCCGCGTCGTTGAAATCGTCGTTCTCGGTGACCACGAGATAGCCGCCCGCGGCTACAATCGTGCCCTCCGGAAACTCGTACTTCTGGAGCGAAAGCTCGTCGTCGCTCAGGAACCAGCCACTGATGTTTACCGCGGCATTGGAGGTGTTGTGAAGCTCGATCCAATCGGGCTCCTCATTGTCCGAGTGGGCGAGAAGCTCGTTGATCACGATGGCGCTGGCCTCCGGCGCGGTGCCGGTGTCGCCCGCGCCCGGCGTACCGCCCGAGACGCTGCTGGGCAGCCAGTTGACCGCCAGGCTCCAATCCACCAGCGGATCCAGAGACGGATCCACAAAGGTAAGGGAGTGGCCCAGGCCATCCGTCACGTCGTGCCAGTTGTCTTCATAGCGGAAATTGTGGATCGGGTTCCCCAGCGCGTCCACCAGTTCCAGGCGTTCCCCGGCGTTGTCCAGCTTGCCCGAATAGACCCCGGCGATATTGAAGCCGTCGCCGTAGAATTCGGTAAAGGCGGTTTCATTCGATACCACGAGCACATACCCGCCCGCGGCGAGTTCCATGGCGGGGAATTCGAAACTGATGCCCGTCGCAAAGCGGACGCCCGCCAGATTGATGGGAGAGCCGCCGGTGTTCCGAAGTTCAATGAACTCCGCTTCGGGGTTGCCGGTCGGCGCATCCGCCGGGTGATACATGATTTCGGTGATCCGCAGGGAGTTCTGGGCGTCCGCCGGGGCGTACACCGCCTCCGTCAGGGCGCTCCACTGGCCCTCATGCAACACGCGGGCCCGGACACGTGTCGTACCACTCAGCGGCACCGTGCCTGTGTATTCGAGCGCGCCCGGAGCAACTTCACCCTGGGGGCCGTTCGCCGGATCTACGAAGATGGGCAGGCGCGGGTCGCTGCCGTCCAGCGTGTAGTAGACCGTCCCCGCGTCATTGGTGTGGGTGATGCCCAGCAGGTCGCCCGGCGCGATCTCGCCGCCATGCTGATTCGCGCCGTTGATCTGAAAACGGACGCCCGAAAGTTCCGGGTACCATCCGCGCTCGCGGAACTGCTCCAGCACCACCGCCGTCCGCGTGGGGAAAAAGCGCGCATTGATATCATTGATCACCGGGAGCCAGTTGTCGTCCTTCGTCCGGGGCGGCTCATTGTCCTCCTGCTTCGCATCGCCCCAGCGCGCCGATTCCGCGATGATGGCCGAGGCCAGTTCGTCGCGCCGCGCATTGAAACGGGCCGCCGCTTTCGAGGGCGTCAGGGCGCCGCCGTTGAAGAAGTGCTTGTGCACCAGATCCGCGAAGACCATGCGGTACTCCGGGTGCGCCGTCAGCGCCTGATGGAGCGACTGGGGATTGTTGTATCGATACTCCAGAAGTTGGGGGTGGAGGAAGGGCCCCGTGCGGTCCACGCTCGCCGCGATCTGCGGGAAGGGCAATTCCGCGGCCAGGTGCGCCAGCAGCGTATGCTCCGAGTCGTGGGAGAAATACATGAAGCCGTTCGGGTTCGCCCGGTTGTAGATCGCCCAGATGTTGTTGGCGCCCGCGTTCGGCAGGCCTTCGTCGTCGTCGAACCACCACGAAACCGGCGCGTCGAAATTGCCGCCGTAATAGGCCACGAGCATATAGCAGATGAGGTTTTCCTCGTTCACCAGGATCGGGTAGGCGGGGTTGGGCGTGCCGTCGGCGTTCTTGCCCAGCACTTTGTAGTACTTTTCATCCGTCTCGAAGCCGGCCACATACGCGTTCCACAGCGCGGTCCAGGCCACACCATCGCCCGCAACTTCCTCGCTGTTGCGCTTGATCACGTCGTAGTCGGCGGAGTCGCCCCCGAAGTACGTCTCCGCGTATTCCTCCTCGGAGCGCTCTTGAGATTGGAATACGCCCCAATATACGCCGTTGATGTACAGGTGATAGTAGCGGCTGCGCGTGTAGGGCTGGCCCATGTCGCGCTGCGTGTCGCGGGAGAACACGTCCCGCGTCAGCGTATTCAGCGCGCCCAGACCCTCGCCGTCTTCGTCGCCGAGCGACCAGGAGTAGTCCGTGCTCGTCCGCAGATCGAGTTTGTCGAATTCATCCGCACCCTCATCGCCAAACATGGGGAATCGCAATTGGGAGTCGCCGTATTCGCTCCGGAAATACATGCGGAACGCATGCTTGCCGTTGTCCCCGCGGCGGCTCCAGCCGCCCCGGATGCGGATGCCCGCCTGCACCTGGAAATCGTCGCCCCCCTCGGGATCGATGAGCTCCAGAGAGATGGGGCGCTCCCATTCCCGGCCGCGGCGGTTCGCGTTCGTGTAAATGCCCGTTGCGGGATCCACAAAGTGGTCCAGATCCGTTACGATGGAAAGCGTCTTCACCGAAAGCAGCGAATCCTTCATTTGCGATGCGTAGCGGGTGTCTTCGGTGACCTCGGGGTCCATCTGATAGTCAAATATCTGCGTATTCACGATGCCGGTCGGCCAGCCCGCGGGCGTGCTTCCGTCGGCGGATTGCTGGATGACGTCATTCAGGAATATATACGACTGGGTCTGTACCCGGTCAGTCGCGACGCCTGTGGCAAAGGCGCCCGCGCGAATCACCGAGGTCGAAGAGATGCCGATTGGGCCTTCATATACCGTTCCGGTGGTCGCCGTGGGCGGTGTGCCGTCGCGGGTATAGCGAATTTCCGCGCCGGGCGTCTCCGTCGTCAGTGTGAGGGCGAAAGGCACTTCGAAAAACCCGTGCTTCTGGCTGAAGCGCACCACGGGCGATGCCGGAGCGAGCGCTTCGATATAGTCTGTCTTAGACGCCGTCGTTTCGACGCCGTCGATCGAGACCGTCAGACTCACCGTGTACAAGCCCGCCACGGTGTAGGTATGTTCGGGGTGCCGCACGGTGCTCGTGCCGCCGTCGCCAAAGTTCCAGTTCCAGGAGTCGATCACGCCGGCGCCCGGATTCGAAAGATCGCTGAACTGTACCGTCATGGGTATGGATTCGGAGCGAATCGACGCGCTGAAATCGACGGTACCCTCACCTTCACCTTCTCCCTCACCTTCGCCTTCACCCTCGCCTTCGCCTTCACCCTCGCCTTCGCCTTCACCCTCGCCCTCACCCTCACCCTCACCCTCACCCTCACCCTCACCCTCGCCTTCACCCTCGCCTTCACCTTCACCTTCACCTTCGCCCTCGCCCTCGCCTTCACCTTCACCACCTGCCACATCAAACGCCGCAAAAACGGAGAGGCGCGTAAGATCGAGGCTTACGAAATCTGCACCTTCTTCCACGTTGGTGGCGGGTGCCGACTGCCAGGCGCCGGGTTCGCCGAGAATTCGGATGCCGCTGTCCGCATCGCTCTCCACGATGGAGGGATGGCGATACAGGGTGGAGTTGGATAACGCCGCTCCCGCGGGACCCTGGATACGCAGCGTAACCGGCGCGCCCTGCACGCGGGCGTCGCTGATCTCGTCGTAGGTGAAGCCGCCATCGGAGCTGACCAGCAGGCTGATTTCAATGAAAGGAACGGAGCCGGTCGAATCGCCCGGTAATGGCGCGATCATGGAGATTTCATCATCCCCTAACAAGGTGACCAGATCCGGGCCAACACCAAGAATGAGAATCGCGTTTTCGCCCGTGCGTAGAAGCGCCCGGGGCACGGAAACCTGCACGATGGAACCATTGCCGTCGTCAGGCTGAAGGGCCAGCACAAAGGGAGGTGCGTCGGGGCCGCTTGCGCCCGCGGCAATGTGCATCACGCCAATCTGACGTGTGAAACCCGTGGCGGATTCCTGCACCGCCGCGAGCCAGAGATCGCCCTCATTGCCCAGCACGGCAAAGGGATTGTCGGGAAGGCCGTTGCCGTCGCTGTCGTCACTCGCCTGCGCCTCGGCCACGGTTACCGTTGCTTCGGCCACCAGCGGGTCACCCGCCGAAAACACCCGGGTCGCCTCCGCGCGGAAGGTGTGCTCGCCGGGTGTCAGGGCGCCCAGATTGCCGCCGGATGCCGTGTAGGGCGCGGCATCGTCCGTGCCCAGGCTTTCACCGTCCACCAGAAACTCCACCGAAGCCGTGTCCGCGGCGCAGTCGGTCGTCGCGCCAAAATTGATTGGCGTCGCGGGCAGTCCGGGGCTCAGAAGGAGCACAGCGCCGTCGGCGGGTTGATTCAGGCTCAGGGCCGTCTGGGTACACGGGGCGGAAACCGCAATCATGCCCGAACGGGTGAGGGTGTCTTCGCCGTCGGCGGTCTTGACGTACAGGCTTACGGTGTACGAGCCGGGGGCTTCATAGGTGTGGGTCGGATTCAGCGACGTGCTGGTTCCACCATCCCCGAAGTTCCACAGCCGTTCCGTGATGAAAGCCGTGCCCCGCGTGGATTGATCCGTGAACGCGACGGTCAACGGAACAAGCCCCGAGGTGGGCGTGGCGCTGAAGCGCGCACTGGGCGGTGTCGTATCCGGTGGTTCCACCGGCGGACAGCCTGCCAACCCTACACCCATCCCCACGATTGCCCCGACTGCAGCCAAACGCCCGATGAGCTTCAACACGGTGATACCTCCCCGTAATTGCGAGTTGGAGGCGTACCTGGCACGGGGCCGACGGCCCGTTGTGGCATGGGGTGCCCAAGTCCGCCATTCGACTCTCCGTTATACCTAAAAATGCGATCTCTGTGCAACCTTATGTCCGTAAAATCATAGGCGGACACCCATGAAGAACTTGCCCCTTATGTATATACATCCGAGCCCGCGGAAAGTTTCCTGGTTCGGTGGTGTCCGGCCTCGAGGGGCTTGATTCCCCCGAAGGCGGTGAACTATCGTGCGTACACACGCGCCCGCAGCGTGGGAGGCCGCCCCCTTTCAGCGCCACCACACGACCCCCGACACCCGGATCCAATGCCCCATGACGGACAACAAGACGCAGTCACGCTACACCCACGCCCGAACCAGGATTCCCGGCGGGGTCCAATTGCTCAGCAAGCGCCCCGAGGGCTTTGCCCCCGGACAGTGGCCCGCCTATTTCAGCCGTGCGCACGGCTGCGAGGTGTGGGATCTGGATGACCGGCGCTACGTCGATATGTCTCTCAACGGTATTGGCGCCTGTCTGCTGGGTTTTGCCCATCCCGCCGTCACCGAGCAGGTCACGCGGCGCATCGCCCATGGCAGCATGTGCACACTGAACCCGCCGGAAGAAGTGGAACTGGCGGACCGTCTCTGTGCCCTTCATCCCTGGGCGGAGCAGGTACGCTTTGCCCGAACCGGCGGGGAGGTCTGCGCCATCGCGGCGCGCATCGCCCGCGCCACCACCGGTCGCGACGTGATCGCCATCTGCGGCTACCATGGCTGGCAGGACTGGTATCTCGCCGCCAACCTGGGGGAGAGCGATGCCCTCAAAGGCCACCTGCTGCCGGGGCTGTCGCCGGAGGGTGTGCCCGCCGGACTGCGCGGCTCCACTGTGGCGTTTATAGCCAATGACATTCCGGCCTTCGAGGCGATCCTCGCGGAGCATGGCGATCGGCTGGCCGCCGTGGTGATGGAGCCCTGCCGATATCAAGATCCCGCGCCCGGCTTCCTGGAGGCCGTCCGCGCAGGATGCACCAGGGTGGGCGCCATGCTGGTCTTCGATGAAATCACCATTGGCTGGCGCCTCTGCATTGGCGGGGCTCACCTGAAGCTGGGCGTTAACCCGGACCTCGCGGTTTTCGCCAAAGCCCTGGGCAACGGCCATCCCATCAGCGCCGTCATCGGCACACGGGCCGCCATGGAGGGGGCCCACAAGTCCTTCATCAGCAGTACCTACTGGACCGAGTCCGTGGGACCTGTCGCGGCCCTCGCCGTGCTGGATGTCATGGCGCGGGAGGATGTGCCGGGGCATATTGCGGCCATCGGTTCTTCCATGCAGCGCCACTGGCGGGAGAGCGCCGCGCGCCACGGTGTCCCCATATCGGGCCACGAGGGCTATCCCTGCCTCGCCCACTTCGCCTTTGATCACCCCCAGGCCAATGCATTGAAGACCCTGTATATTCAGGAGATGCTCAAGCGCGGCTACCTCGCCGGTCCGGTAATCTATCCGACCCTGGCCCACACCGAGGCCATCGTGGAGCAACATGCGGAAGCGATGGAGGAAGTCTTTGCCATACTCGCGGCGTGTATCGCCGCGGATAGCATTGGCGAGGCCCTCGAAGGACCCGAAGCGCACGTCGGCTTTCGCAGGCTGTTGTGAACCAGGGACAGCCCCGCCGGTTGAAGCGTTCTCTCCTCGTGACGGCTTGCTCCGACGTTACACAAGGTGACTCTTGCGAACGCTATTGCGAGGCGACGCTGTCCCTGCGGCTATTTCTTTTTCTTGGCCGGAGCCTTCTTGGTCGACGTCTTTTTCGCCGGCGCTTTCTTGGTGGCGGCAGGCTTTTTCGGCTCCTCTTTCTTCACTTCCGGTTCTGGTTCCGCCGCTTTGGGTTCTTCCACCTTCGGCAGTTCCATCTGATCGCTCAGCGGACCGGCCTTCGCGGCGAACTCCAGGCCCCGCGCGCGCCACTCCGCCAGCGCGGCCACCGCATCGGCTTCGATCTTCGCGCCACCGGCCGCCAGGGACTCGGCATCGTCCATAAGGCGGCGCACCTCCGCAACGAGCCAGTCGCCCCGGGCCCGGGCCTGGGGCGTCGTGGTGGCCCCAGTCAAATAGAGACTCTGAAATTCCTCGCAACGCGCCAGCGTATCCGCGAGCGGTTCCAGGAAGCCCGCCTCCCGCGCCCCTTCCAGCCGGCAGAGCGTCCGCGACAAGTCCGCCAGATGGGCCAGGGCCGCCACCGCCACGGGACGTGGAAGCTGGCCCGTGTGCCATCGGTCCTCAATCTCCGGAAAAGCCCGGAGCAGTGTAAAGAAATGGACCCGGCTTTGCTCGCCCTCGGGGTTCGCCGCGATAGCCTCCATGGCGCCGCGCACCTCGCCACTCCAGGCCATGTCGAGGGGCTTCTCGCCCAGGATATGTCGGATAGTCGCCTTGATCTGATTCAGAAGGGGCGCCTTGATGATCGGGCCGCCCTCGCCGAGAAGAAAACGCACGCCACCCGACGCGGGGCTCTTCCAGACCTCCCCCTCCGGGGCTTCGACCGGCGCGGTGTTGTTCCAGCTATCGGCGAGGGTAAAGGGATGATCCGCGCTCCACGGCACGGCGATGGACTCATTGGTTCCGCTGCTCCAGAAGGCCAGCGTCCAGCGACTTCCCGAGGCGAAGAGCAGGGCCCGCGCCTTCCCAGGCTGGGGCAGGCTTCCCGCAAAGGGCGCGGGCGGTACGCCGTGGGCCAGGCCATTCAGGTAGGAAAGCCCGGACTTGAGTTCGCCGCCGTTGAGGACCAGCGACGCCGGAAAGCCCACCCGGGCCGCGTGGTGGGCGAGCGCGTCGAAGAGCACCGGGGGAAAGGCGTCCGCCTCGCTGTTTTCGTAGAGGTACTCCAATACGGGCGACTCCACACCCAGGGCGGCCAGATTGTCCCGCAAATCGTCCAACACTCCCGGACCCTCGGGAGATTCGTTGATCACCAGGTGCTGCAGCGACGGTATGGCGATGGTCGTGAGAATATCCGGAACCGCGGCGGCATCGCGAACGGAAAGGCTGATGGGAAGTTTGCATTCGAGGGATTGCAGCCGCTCCACAACGGCCTTCAGGCCCGCGGCATTCTCACGAGTCGCCGGCAACTCCCAACGTTCAATACCCGCACAGCGGACGGTCGCCAGCGCTTCCGCCTTTGCCGCGATATCGCCATCGCCGCCAAGGGTAACAATCGCCTTCATATCCAGCAGCACGACCTCTTCCAGCAGGTCCGCAAGGTCCGCCAGATCCGCGGGAACACGAACCAGATTCACGCCCACGCCACGCAGTGCGAGCAGCGTCTCCCGGTCCAGCGAATCGCCGAAGGCATAGAGAGGATGGACAAAGGCGTTTGCGGGCCGATCAACGCGATAGACCTCTGCGTCGTGAAAGGACTCGCCATTGTCCGCCCGCACTTCCACCGTCACCTTCCACGGCCCCCGCATGGGCGGGATCTCCTTCAGCGCGCACCAGCGGTTGATCTCCGGCCCCAGCGGTGTCGCGGGGAACACCTGGCTCACTTTGCCCTGACCGTCGGAGGATTCCAGGCCGATGGTGATGTCCGCCCGCGTAACCGCGTCGCTCCGGATCTCCACAATCAGCGGATCGTCCACATAGCTGAAGGGCAGGGGCTGATCGGGCGACACCGTAATATCGACGCCCGAAAGCAGAAGCGCGCCCAGAATGGCAAGTGTGTTCATAAGCCTCTCAGAAATGGATTGGTTGCCCGTTCCCGGCCGATGGTCGTGGCCGGGCCATGACCACAGTAGACCATGGTCTCATCCGGCAGGGGCATCAGTTTCGTCTGGATCGAATTGATCAGTTGGTCATAGTCCCCGCCCGGCAAGTCCGTCCGGCCGATGGACCCGTTGAAAAGCACATCGCCGCCGATGACAAAGCCATCGCCCACGAGCACCACGTGGCCCGGCGCGTGGCCGGGTGTGTGCAGGATCTTGAGTTCCACGTTGCCCACCTTCACCACGTCGCCCTCCTCAATAAACTGATCCGGGTCCGGCGAAGCTTCACAGGCCACGCCAAACATCATGCCCTGCTGCGTGAGCGCGCGAAGCAGCGGCAGGTCGTCCCGGTGGCACACCAGGGGCGCGCCAGTGGCCGCCACCATGCCCGCGTTGCCGCCGCTGTGGTCGATGTGGCAGTGCGTATTGAAAACCATCGTTACCTTATCATCCGCCACAAAGGCCTTGAGTTCCCGCGTGGCCTCTCCGGGATCAATTACCAGCGCCTCGCCGCTATCTTTGATGACATAACAGTTCATGGCGAAGGGGGTCATGACGAAAGACTTAATTTCCAAGACGTACTCCTTTGTCGAATCGGCCCGGGGCCGGGGTCATCCCCGAAGTATACCTGAAATTCCCGGCCTGAATGGACTATCATGCCCCCTGGAACTCCCGCGAATTCGCGCATAACACTCCATGGAGCAAGCCATGACCTTGTTACCCCTGTTGCTCACCCTGAGCCAGATCGCCTCCGTTGGTGTCCTGGCCGTGGACGATTCCCCCGCCAAACCCGAGGAGTGGGGCTTTCGCCCCGCCCACGAAAGCACCGCCACGACAACCCCGCCGGCCTTCGTCTGGCGTCCGGTCAAGGGAGCCGCCCACTATGCGCTGGAGGTCGCCCGCGATGAGGGCTTTACGGAATCGGTCAAAGCCTGGCCCGAATTGCCCTGGTCCTCTTTTGCCCCCGAGGGCGCGCTCGAGGCCGGCACCTGGTTCTGGCGCTATGCCGCCGTCGATAAAGCGGGAACACCGAGTCCCTGGAGCGAGGTGCGAAAGTTTGAAGTCGCCGCCGATGCGCGGCCTTTCCCCAAACCTCCGACAGCCGAACTCGCAAGCCGTATTCCCTCGGAACATCCCCGTTTGTTCTTCCGCCCCGAGGAAGTGCCCGCCCTAAAAGAGGCGGTCGATGGCCCCTTGAAGAAGCCCTGGAATGCCTTGCTCGCCCAGGCTGACAAACTCCTCGAATCGCCGCCGGACACCAACGAGCCGCCCAAGTATCCCGCGGGCATCGAGATGAAAGGCGAAGAGTGGAAAAAGATCTGGTGGGGCAACCGCAAGCGCGCCATCGACGTGACCGACAGTGCGGCCACCCTGGCCTTTGCCTATCAGCTTACCGGTGACGAGAAATACGGCGATGCCGCGAAAGATCTTCTGGTCGCCTTCTGCAAATGGGACCCGCGCGGCGCCACAGGCTATGAGTACAACGACGAGGCGGGCATGCCCCTGCTTTATTATCCCGCCCGCGCTTACTCCTGGTGCCATAATCGATTCAGCGAGGCCGAGCGGAAAAAGATGGTCGAGATCATGACCATCCGCGGCAAGGATTGCTTCAACCACCTCCAGAAGCGGGACCATCTCTGGAATCCCTACGCAAGCCACTCCAACCGCGCCTGGCACTTTCTGGGCGAAGTGGCCATCGCGTTCCACGGTGAAATCCCCGAGTCCGAACAGTGGCTCGACTTTGCCATGACCATCTTCTATACCTGCTACCCCGTCTGGGGCGGAGAAGACGGCGGCTGGCACGAGGGCACCGCCTACTGGTCGAGCTATATGAGCCGATTCATGTACTGGGCCTTCGCTTCCAGGGCTGCCTTTAACATGGATGTCTTCGAAAAGCCCTTCTTTGAAGCCACCGGCTACTACGCCATGTATTCCCTGCCCCCCGGAACCAACGCGGGCGCTTTCGGCGATCAGGCTGAAAACACCACCTCGGCCTCCATCGCCCAGCTCATGCGCACCTTCGCCGCCGGTGCGAAGAATCCCTACTGGGCCTGGTATGCCAAAGCGAGCGGCGCAAAGCAGCCCACGGACTACCTCGGTATTATCGAGGCCTTCCGCGGCGGCGCAGTTCAGGCACAAAGCCCCGACAAGCTCCCGTCTTCCCGGGCCTTTCCCGCCGCCGGACTCGCCGTGCTGAACAGTGACCTGACGGACGGCGCGAGCAACGTCCAGATTCACTTCAAGAGCAGTCCCATGGGCCGCCAGAGCCACGGTTACAATGCGAACAACGCCTTTCTACTCAACATCGGCGGCGAGCGGGCCCTGCGCATGACCGGCAAGCGCGACGTCTATGGAAGTCCCCATCATAAGGAGTGGATGTGGGAAACCAAGTCCGACAACGCCATCCTGGTCGATGGCAAAGGCCAGGTGCCTCATTCGCCCGCGGCCGTGGGCCAGATTACCCATTTCCAGACCTCACCCACGCTGGATGTGGTGGCGGGCGAGGCGGGCGCTTCCTATGAAAACCTCAAACGATGGACGCGGCGCATTTTCTTCTTCAAACCCTGGGTAGTCGTCATACACGATGTGCTGGAGGCCCCCGAAGAGGTCAACTACCAGTGGCTGCTCCATGCCGAAGAAGGATTCATCATCGACGGCGACGGCGCCCTCTGGGAAGGGGCGCCTGGGAGTGTGGACGTGCACTTCGTCTATCCCGATAAACTCGAAATCACCCAGAGTAAGGAATTCAGCACCCCGCCCGCCGAGTGGGCCAACTTCGAACTGAACGAAGCCCACCTCACCGCCGCCACAACCGAGAAAACGAGAAAACAGGAGTTCATCACCCTGCTGACCGTCAACGACGCCGATATGGAATTCAAACACGAGCGCGACGACGACGTGAGCACCCTCGCTATCGCCCTGTCGGACCGGATCGTCGCCCTGAAGCTCAGCGCGGAAAAGTTCGAGGTGCGGGAAGAGTAGGGACTGACACGGACCCGTGGCCATGGTAGAAAAAGTACCAATAATCTGAAGATGCCCTTGTCCGAGCGCCATTCATCGCAACGTTCGTGGCTGTCCCGTCGTGGCCCGAGCACACTTGGGGCTTTCAAGGTGCCCGTATCGAGGAGCAGTGTCGCGGACGGCGTGAGCGTTGCTGTATCGAAGGCGCCTCCCCGACGACGGGACAGCCACGCCCGCTGCAATATCCGGCGCGACGCCAAGACCTTGGCACGCATCAACGGGAACTTACTCGCTTGAGATCTTTAGGGCGCGTCAGTCCCTGCGCGGCATCGAGGATCGCTCTCGCCGTGCGCTCCCAGGTAAAAGCCCGCGCACGCGACCGGCCCCGTTCTTCGCACTGCGCCCGCAACCCATCGTCAAGCAACAACCGCGCGAGACCGTCCGCAATCGCGTTCTCATTCTCCGGCTCCACGAGCACACCCGCATCACCCACGACTTCGGGGAGCGACGAGCAGTTCGAGATCAACACCGCCGTGCCCGCCGCCATCGCTTCCAGCGCTGGAAGTCCAAACCCCTCCCAAAGTGAAACGAGGGCCAGCACGTCGGCGCCCGCCAGAAGTGCAGGCACCTGGGCATCCGAAACGTAGTCCACAAACTGTATCCGCTCCGCCGCGGACGAGTCGAACGCCGCGCGATAGATCGCTTCGTTCTGCCAGCCCAGACCGCCCGCCAGCACGAGGTGGTGGGGGAGGGCCGGATGCGCCGTCAACACCCGTTCAAAGGCCGCGATCAGGCGGAGCAGATTCTTGCGCGGCTGCACCTGGCCCAGGTAGAGCACATAGCGCTCTGGTAACGAGGCGAGGATAGTGCCGGGCTCCGGCGGTGCGGGATTAAAGAAGCGCTCTCCGCAGCCCAGCGGGGCCACCGTAATGCGCGCGGAGTCCAATCGGAATCGTTGTGCGAGGTCCGTGGCGGTGGCTTCGCTGATGGCCACGAGGTGACCCGCCGCCCCAATCGCATGGCGCGCCTGCATCTTCATCGTGAGCCGCTTCCGCCAGGGGAAGAAGCTCGGGTGACTCCACGCCGCCAGATCCAGCACCGTAACCAGCGTCGGACAGGGGCATCGCCAGGGCGACTGCGCCAGCGGAGAAAAAAATACATCCGGCGGATGGCTGCGCAACTCGTTTGCGAGGATGCGATGGGTCCATAGGGGACCGCGCGGTAGCATGCGGATTCGATCCCGGCGCACCGGAAGTTCCGGCACGGGTTCGTCGTCCAGATAAACCCGGAGCCACAGCCCCGCATCCAATTCGCCCAGGGCCCGAAGCACCTCGCGACAATAGTGGCCCACGCCCGCGGGTCGCTTCGCATTGGCCAGCCGTCCGTCGATACCCAGAATCATGGGGCCTCCTCTCTGCGGAGGAGCGTGCGAAGTTCCTTGAATGAAACCGACCCCGCCCCGAGGCACGCCGCGCCATAGACCAACGCCGCCACCAGCGTCCAGAATACCGAATTCATCCACCATGCGAAGCCATAGGTCGCCACGAAGAAGATCGTTATCCAGAGGGCGCCGGACCGCGTCAATGGAAGGCCCGCCCTTGCGACGGCCGCACGCTGCAGCACGAAACTGAACCAGGCCGCCGCCGCCGCGCTCCACCCCGCACCCGCGAGGCCGAATTGGGGAATCAACAGCAGGTTCAGGCCTATTCCAATCGCGGCCAGCCCCACGTTGATGTTCATCACCAGCACGGGCCGGTCCAGGGCGATCAGGGCCTGCCCCATGAGTCCCGCCTGGGTAGCGAGACACGCCGCGATGAGCAGCGGCCCCATGGCGGGCGCGGCGCCTTCGTAGTCCGTAGTGAAAAGCGCGGCAAGCAGCGGCTCCTGCACGGCCACCACGGCCAGCGTGGCGAGATAACCGGTGAAGGCCGAGTAGGCCGAGGCCCGCTGGAGCAGCAGCCCCGCGCCGTCACGGCCCGAATCCCGAAGCAGTCCGGCGATGCTCGGAAGATAGGGCACCAGCCCCGCGTTCAGAAATCGTGCCACCACGCCGGGAATGCGCTTGGCCATCTCGAAGACAGCCGCACTGCCCACGCCGAGGAAATAGACGACGATCACCGTGTCCAGACGCTGGTAGGCAAAGCCCAGCAGCGTATTTGCAAAGAGCGGTGCGCTGAAGCCCACCTGCCGCCGGACGAGGGGGCCATCCCAGCCATAGGGCCGGGGCGCGATGCGCAGCAGCAAGCCCGTGCCCGCCGCTCCGGAAACAATATAGGCCAGGGCGTAGTGAAACGCCTCCTCCACCCCCAGCACGAAGAGCGCGCCGAAGGTCAGCATCTGAAGGGAAGACATGAGCATGATCGCCCCGGCCCGCAGGCCGTAGGCGTGAAGCCCGGCGGCGGCGGCCAGCAGAAAATCGCGGAGCGTGATGATCAGAAGCAGGGGCGGCGCCAGCCAGAGCAGCGCCACCGGCAGCGGAAGAAAGCCCTCCGCCAGGGGACGCCACCATGGTGCGAAAAGCGCCCCCAGCCCGCAGACGGCGGCCATGAGGAGCGCCGATAACATTTGAAAGGGAAGGAGCGCGCCGAGGAGTCCCGCGCGGCCCGGTTCATCGCAGGCCGGCAACAATTTCGGCAGGGCCGCGGTGAGGCCCAGGTTACAGCAGGTGCCCAGCAACTCGCCCAGGATCAGCAGGAGCGCCACCTGGCCCACCGCCTCCGGCGTCAGGGCATTCGTCATGAGCTTGCCCGCCACGAGGAGGGCCAGCGTGGAGTAGATCATACTCCCCGTGGAGTAGGCCGCGCCCTGAAGAAATCGCTGCTTCACGGTGACGCCGGGGCCGCCCTTCAGGCGCGATCCAGCGCCCGCGCATAGACCCGCAGGGTCAACAGGCCAAAGTAGATGATGAGGCCCGCGAGGGCGCCGAGTACCGCCGCACCCGCAACGATGACGTAGCGATGGGGGCCAACGGGGGCGGTTGGAGCGACAGCGGGCGCCGCCACGCTTGCGCCGACGCTTCCGGCTGCGGCATTGCGGAGAGATTCCTCCAGTGCTCGAACGTCTGCCGAAAGCCGATTCACTTCCGCGTTGACAGACTCATGTACGCCACGGGCCTGAGCCCACTGGGTTTGGGCCTCCCGCTGGGCGGCCTCCAGTTCCGCGAGCTTCGCGGCGATATATTCACTCTCCGCCTTGGAGCCCGCAAGAGCGGCCTCCGCGTCGGCTTCCTTTACCGAGAGTTCCAGCGCAACGGCCACCGGCGCCTTGGAGGCGTAGGCCTTGAGGGCTTTGAGGGCCGCGTCGTCGCGTGCGGCGTTCCCCTCGAGGCGGTGGATGTTTTCCTTGAGTTCCGCGAGCGCCCGGGCGCCATCGGTTGCGGCGATTTCAAGCGCTTCCAGTTGGCTGGTCGAACCCAACTCCGTCTGTTTTTGCAGCGCCGCAGCCAGCGCGGCGCGGGCGGTTTCCAGGGACGATTTCAGCGGCGCTTCGCGCTCCAGCGTTTGCGCAGCCACGAGCGCATTGGCCTGCTCCACGCAAAGCTGGCTCCAGGCATTGGCCACCGCCGCCGCAATTTCGGGGTTCGTCGCCGTATAGTGAAGGCGCACCATTTGGCTGTACACCACGTTGCTCGCGGACCGCAGGGCCACCTGAGACTCGGCCTTCATCGCGGCGCGAACCTGCTCCAACGTTTGCGCGGGTCCCGTGACTCCTTTCTCTGTCTGAATAGACTCCAGCCGGGCCTTCAACTTGTTGGCCATCTCATCGGATTGAAACAGCACCGCATAGTCGGGCGGCGAGATACCGGCAAGGGCCGCCGCCTGCGTGTCGATGCCCAGCGCGGACTCGATGCGCGCCCGAAGGGGATCGGCGTCCGGAGCGGTGGGCGAGGATACGGCGACCGGAGCGGGGGCCAGAAGGAGGAGCGCCGTCGCACGGTAGCCCTCCGCCCGGTGCTCGGTCAAGTACCACGCGCCGCCTCCCGCCAGCCCGCCCGACAGGAGGATGGTGAAAAACAATCCAAATAATATCTTCGCGCCGCCTTTGGCCATGGGGAGATCCTCGTGTTGAGCCTGAAGTCGGGTAAGTATAGCAATGGGCTCAAAGGGGCACAAGGGAATGTGGCGTTTATGTGTCGGGTCTTATGGGTCTTATGGGTCTTATGGGTCTTATGGGTCTTATGGGTCTTATGGGTCTTATGGGTCTTATGGGTC